>NZ_JAENKS010000027.1:0-17351 GCF_016598975.1 Campylobacter sp. 2018MI34 | reverse complement strand
GATATACCTAAATTTAATAGATTTAGCGTTATAAGTTCATTAAAATCTTTTTTTGTAAAAATATTAGGTATAATATTTTTTAAATCTTTATTTTTTATATCACTAGATAAAAATTCCAAAAGTTTAGGTAAAAATTTAGGTTTTAAAGAAGGCATTTAATTTCTTTTTTTAAAACAACAACAGCTATGGCAAAATTTCCATCATGAGATATACTAAGAGATTGAGAGCTAATATTAAAATTTTTTTGAATTTTTGATGAAAAATTAAGAATAGGTGCATTTTTTTTAGTTTTTGAAATTTGTATATCAAAAAAATCACACTCTAAAGAAATTCCTACACCAAGGGCTTTTGAAGCAGCTTCTTTGGCTGCCCAAAATCCTGCTAAAGTTTTTGAATTTTTGATTAATTTTTGTTCTTCTTGACTAAGAAATTTATCTAAAAAATTTTTGCCATATTTTTGATAAATTTTTTCTATTCTAGAAATACAAACAATATCGCAACCTACTTTCATGAGACTACAAAATCTGTGAAATAAACATTTTTTATAAATCCATCAGTAAGGATTTCGTTGATTTTTCCAGTAATTTCGTCCTTAAGTCTTTCTTTACCTTTAGCGGTACTTATTTCTTCAAAAGTTTTAGCTGTAAGTGTTCTTATGATAATGTCTCTAATTATTGCAACTTTTTTATCAAGTTCTGGCTTTAAAAGTTCGGAATTTTGCTCTAATTGTATTGTGCATTTTACATATCTTGAACCACTATCACTTAATAAATTTAAGGTAAAAGGATCAAGTGGATACATAGGACCTATATTAGCAAAATCACTCCCTCTTTGCTGATTAGAAGGTTTAGCTTTTGGTGTTTTATTTGCTACTACTTCTTCTTTTGGTGCTTCTTTAGCTGTGCTTTCATCCCCTGAAGAAGAGCTAATAAGCCAAGCAATAACTCCCATCATACCAAGAAGTAAAATAAATAGTAAAACAACAATAATAATAACTAATAATCCACCTTTTTTCTTTTTTCCTTCATTTTCTATTTCTTCATCCATCTTTTTTCCTTTTGATTTTTATAAATATTAATGTAAAATTGTAGCAAATTTTTTCTTTCTATACCAAATGTATAATTTATAAGGAGTTTTTGTGCTTGATGTTATTTTTAGAGAATATGATATTAGGGGAATTTATAATAAAGAATTAAATGAAAAAAGTGTTAAAGCTATAGGATACGCTTTGGGGCTTCTTATGCTTGAGAGATCTTGTAAAAATGTAAGTGTTGGCTATGATGCAAGATATAGTGCCAAAGAACTTTTTAATTATTTAGTAAGCGGTCTTAATAAAGCAGGAATAGAAGTTTATGATATAGGGCTTGTTCCAACGCCTTTGGGATATTTTAGCCTTTATGAGGGAATGAAATTTGATGCAAATATTATGATAACAGGTTCTCATAACCCAAAAGATTATAATGGTTTTAAAATAACTATTCATAAAGAAAGTTTTTTTGGTAAAGAACTTAAAGAATTTTCAAAAGAAGTTTATAAATATTTAGATGATGAGATAGAGGATAATTTTAAGGCCCAAAAATATGATATTTTAAGTATCTATATAGCTTATATGTGTGAGCATTTTAAAATGCTTAAAAATTTTTCTTATCCCTTTGTTGTAGATTGTGCCAATGGAGCTGCTGGAGTAGTTATTGAAACTTTGATTAAAGAGCTTCAATTAAAAGCACATATTTTATTCAAAGAACCTGATGGAAATTTTCCAAATCATTCTCCTGATCCAACTGAAATCAAAAATTTAAAGCCTTTACAAGAATTTTTAAGAGAAAATGAAAATTTTTATCTTGGATTTGCTTTTGATGGAGATGCAGATAGATTAGTGGTTTTAAGCCAAAATCATATTTTTTGTGGAGATGAGCTTTGCTATCTTTTTGCCAAAAATATCAACAACCCTAGAGTTTTAGGTGAGGTTAAATGCAGTAAAAATCTTTTTAATGAAGTTTCAAAGTTTGGGACTATATTTATGGGAAAAACAGGACATTCCAACATTAAACAAGCGATGAAAGAAAAAGATATCGATTTGGCCGCTGAAGTAAGTGGTCATATCTTTTTTAAAGACAGATATTTTGGTTATGATGATGGAATTTATGCCCTTTTTAGAACTTTAGAGCTCGTTTTTAAAGGTTATGATTTAGAAGCTATGATAAATTCTTTGCCTAAACTTTATGCAACACCAGAAATTAAAATTGCTATAGAAGAAAAAAATAAATTTATTTTAGTGGATGAATTTAAAAAAGCTATAGAAAAAGGGGCTTTAAAAGATGTTAAATCTTTATGCGAGATAGATGGGGTAAGGATAGATTTTGGATATGGTTGGGCATTGCTTCGTGCATCAAATACTAGTCCTTTTGTGATTATGCGTTTTGAAGCACAAAGTGAAGAAGAGGTAAAAAGACTTGAAGTTATAGTTACTTCATTATTTAATGACATTAACAAAAAATTTATTTTATAGGATTATAATTGTATATACTTTTAATTTTTAAGGGGTATCAATGAGAAAAGTTTTAGTATTTTTATTTGTTTTTTGCGGATTACTTTTTGCAAATGAGTGTGATAAAAAAATAGAACGTATTAATAAAGAAATTGCTTTTGCGAAAGCTAATGGAAATACCGGTAAAATTTCAAGACTTGAACTTGCTTTAAAAGAAGTTCAAAGCGATTGCATAAAAGATCCTTTATTTTATGATAAAAAATTAGAAGCTAAAAAGTTAAAAGAACAAGAAATAGAAAAAATAGAACAGCAATTAAAAGAATTAAATAATCAAAAAGATTATATGAGTAAAGCTGAATATAAAGCCAAAAAAAGAGCCTTAAAAGAGCAAAAAGATAAAATTAAAAAAGAAATTGAAAAATATATAGATAATCTTTAATTTAATTTTAATTTTTTAAGATTTTCTAAAAGCTCCTCTATATTATAAATTGCACGATATTGAGGGGTTAATAGATGAATTAAAATATCTCCTAAATCAATTACTGACCAATCTTCTGAACTCTCAATATGTAAAAATGTTTCGTTTTTTTCTTTAAGTTTGGTTTTTAATTCATCAATTAAAGATAAAGAATGTTTTTCTCCTAATGTTGAAGCAATGATTACATATTTAACAAAATAATCTTCTTCTTGCATATTAAAACTTTTGATTTCTTCTGCTTTTTTATCATCTAAAATTTTAATTATTTGTTCAATTCTTTTTTGCATTTTAATCCTTGTTTGATTTTACTTTTTAATTGTATCAATTTTTTGTAATTTTAAATAAAACTCTTTAACTTCTTCTTTAATTTCATCACAAACTTCTTCAACATTTAAAGTTGATCTTATAAATGTTGAAGAAATGTTTATTTGTGTATTTAAATTTTTAAATTCTTTTGGAATTTCTATATTATCTCTTTTAGCAATAACAAATTCTACTTTTTTACAGAGTTCTTGATAATTATGCCATAGATGAAGTGTTTTTAAATGATCAGCCCCTATAATAAAATAAAGCTTTTTGGGTTTATAAAGTTTTAAAATATGATTTACACTAATTATACTAGGAATTGGTTTTTTTTGATCAATTTCAAAACTAGAAATCTCAATTTTTTTTATAGGACCCCAAATTTTTTTTATCCATAAAAGTCTTTGTTTTTCATCAGCTAAAAACTTATCTTTAAAAGGGCTAATAAAAGTAGGCATAATAATAAGTTTGTCAATATCTAAATTTTTTAAAGAATGTATTATAACAGCATTATGTCCTTTATGAGGAGGATCAAAGCTTCCGCCAAAAACTGCAATTTTCATTAAAATTTTAACCTTTTTTTTGTAAAATATTAGCATTTTATTTTGCAAAAGGAAATTAAATGGCTATAAAAGTTGCTATAAATGGTTTTGGACGTATTGGAAGATGTGTGGCAAGAATTATTTGCGAAAGAGATGATGTCGAACTTGTTGCAATTAACGATACAACAGATATTGAACTTATAAAATATCTTTTTAAATATGACACTGTTCATGGTTTATTTAAAGGTGATGTAAATAGCGATGATGAACATTTAATCATTAATGATAAAAAAATTAAAGTATTTAAAAGTCGCAATATTAAAGAACTTGATTTTGCAAAATATGGAGCAGAAGTTGTTTTAGAATGTACTGGAGTTCATTTGCATAAAGAAAAATGTGAAGAATTTTTAAATCAAGGTATTAAAAAAGTGATTATGAGTGCTCCAGCAAAAGATAATACACCAACTTATGTTTTAGGAGTAAATTCTAATTCTTATAAGAATGAAAAAATTATTTCTAATGCGAGTTGTACTACAAATTGTTTAGGTCCTATTTGTCGTGTTTTAGAGGATAATTTTGGTATAAAAAAAGGATTAATGAGTACAATTCATGCTTATACAAATGGACAAAGTTTAATTGATGCTAAGACTAATGATAAAAGACGTAGTAGAGCGGCTGCGCAAAATATTATACCAACATCTACAGGTGCTGCTAAAGCTATGAAACTTGTAATGCCAGAACTTGATGGAAAATTACACGGTCAAAGTATGCGAGTTCCAGTAGCTGATGTTTCAAGTGTTGATTTAACAGTTTTGCTTGCAAGAAAAGTTAGCAAAGATGAAATAAATAATGCTTTTAGAGAAGCTGCAAAAACATCTTTAAAGGGTATTTTGTGTGTTGATGATGAGCAAAGGGTTTCAAGCGATTTTATCACTTCATCTTATGGAGCTATTGTTGCAAGTGATTTAACACAAGTTATTGATGATGATTTGGCTAAGATTATAGCTTGGTATGATAATGAATGGGGATATTCCTCACGTTTAGTTGATATGGCTGTTTTTACAATGAAGGCTTAAGATGGATAATATTATTTCTATAAAAGATATCGATTTAAATCAAAAAAAAGTTTTTATAAGATGTGATTTTAATGTGCCTCAAGATGATTTTTTAAATATTACAGATGATAGACGTATTCGATCAGCTATTCCTACTATAAGATATTGCTTAGATAATAAATGTAGTATTATTTTAGCTTCACATTTAGGACGTCCTACAGAAATTAATTCAAAATATTCTTTAGAGCCTGTTGCTAAAAGATTATCAAATCTAATAAATAAAGAAATTCTACTTGCTAAAGATATCATTGGAGAAGATGCAAAAAAAAAGGCTAGCGAATTAAAATCTGGCGAAATTTTAATGCTTGAAAATTTACGTTTTGAAAAAGGTGAAACTAAAAATGATGAAAATTTAGCTAAAGAACTTGCATCTATGGCACAAGTTTATATCAATGATGCTTTTGGGGTTTGTCATAGATCACATGCAAGCGTTGAAGCAATTACAAGATTTTTTGATGATAAAACTAAGTGTGCTGGTTTTTTACTTCAAAAAGAAATTAATTTTGCAAGCAATCTTATAAAACATCCAACCCGACCTTTTGTAGCTGTTGTTGGTGGTTCAAAAGTTAGTGGAAAACTTCAAGCTTTAACAAATTTATTGCCAAAAGTTGATAAACTCATTATAGGTGGAGGAATGGCCTTTACCTTTCTTAAAGCTCAAGGTTTTAATATAGGAAATTCTCTCTTAGAAGAGGAACTTATAGACGAAGCACAAAAAATTCTTCAAAAAGGAAAAGAATTAGGAGTTAAAATTTATTTACCAGTAGATGTAGTTGCAGCTCCTTCTTGTAGTGCTGATGCAGTGATGAAATTTACTCCAGCACAAGAAATTCCATCTAATTGGATGGGACTTGATATTGGTCCTGCAAGTGTGCGTCTTTTTAAAGAAGTTATAGCAGATGCTCAAACTATTTGGTGGAATGGTCCTATGGGTGTATTTGAAATTGATAAATTTAGCAAAGGTAGTATAAAAATGAGCCATTATATTAGCGAGAGTCACGCAACTACTGTTATAGGTGGTGGTGATACTGCAGATGTTGTGGCACGTGCTGGTGATGCAGATGAGGTTACTTTTATATCAACCGGAGGGGGAGCTTCTTTAGAACTTATAGAGGGAAAAGAATTGCCAGGAATTAAACCTTTGAGAGTAAAGGTTTATGAATGATTTTTGCTGCAAATTTAAAATGTAATCATACAAGATCTAGTTTTAAACTTTATGCTGATCAATTAAATCATTTATCTTTAAATGCAAAGAATGAAATTATCGTTTTTCCTCCTAGTATAGCTTTTTTAGAACAAGAATTGAATTTTATTCAAGGAGCACAAAATTTTTATCCTTGTGTAAATGGAGCTTATACAGGTGAAATAGGAAAAGAACATTTAGATGAATTTGGTATAAAATGTGTTTTAATCGGGCATTCTGAAAGAAGAAAATTTGAAAATGATAATTTAATTAAAGAAAAATTTGATTTTGCAAAAAAATATGGATTTAAAATTATTTTTTGTATTGGCGAAGATCTTCAAACTAAAAAAGAAAATAAAACAAATGAATTTTTACATAATCAATTAAAAAATATTGATTTGAATTATAATGAGTTAATCATTGCTTATGAGCCTATTTATTCTATTGGAAGTGGTATTAGTGCAGATTTAAAAGATATAGAAAATGTATTAAGTTTTTTAAACTCTTTGGGTAGGGTTAAATTACTATATGGTGGCAGTGTCAATGAAAATAATATTAATCAAATTTTAAATATCAATCATTGTGATGGAGTTTTAATTGGAACAGCTGCTTTAAAAATAGAAAATTTTATCAAACTAATAAAGGATAATTAATGCTAATGAAAGGTAAAAAAGGGTTAATAGTAGGTATTGCTAATAATAAATCTATCGCTTATGGTATTGCAAAAGCTTGTGTAAGAGAAGGAGCTACATTAGCTTTTACTTTTTTAAATGATGCTTTAAAAAAAAGAGTTGAACCTATAGCACAAGAGTTTAACTCTAATTTTATATATGAACTAGATATTAATAAAGAAGAGCATTTGACTAATTTGTCACTTAATCTTAAAAAAGATTTAAAAGATATAGACTTTATTGTTCATGCTGTAGCTTTTGCTCCAAAAGAAGCATTGGAAAATTCCTTTTTAGAAACTTCAAAAGAAGCTTTTGATATTGCTATGCAAACTTCTGTTTATTCTTTGCTTTCTTTAACTAAAACTTTATTACCTCTTTTAAATGAAAAAGGATCGATTTTAACTTTAAGTTATTTGGGTGGGGTAAGGTATGTACCTCATTATAATGTAATGGGTGTTGCAAAAGCCGCTCTTGAAAGTTCTGTGAGATATTTAGCAAGAGATTTAGGACAAAGAAAAATACGTATTAATGCTATTTCTGCTGGTCCTATTAAAACTTTAGCAGCAAGTGGTATAGGTGATTTTAGAATGATATTAAAATACAATGAAATTAATGCACCACTTAAACGAAACATTACTATAGATGAAGTTGGAAATTCTGCACTTTATTTACTTAGTGATTTAGCAAGTGGAGTAACAGGAGAAATTCATTACGTAGATGCAGGTTTTAATATTATGGGTATGAGTGATATTGAAATTGATGAAAATGGTTATACAAAAATATGTGGAAGTGATTAATTGATAGGAAATTAATATGGCAAATAATGATGAGTTAAAAATTATACTTGAAAATCAAATTGAAAAATTATTAAATTCTAATTATAAAGAAGAAAAGAATATTAACGAAGAAAGCCTTAAAAGCGTTATGAAGCATTTGGGTTTAAGTAATGATTTAGTTCCTTTGGCTAAAAAAACTTTTGAATTAGCTCCAAAAACTAAAGTTCTTTGGCTCCATCTTTGTGAATGTACAGGTTGTTCTGAGAGTTTGTTAAGAAGCGCAAATCCTAGTTTTGACGAATTAATTTTTGATTTTATTTCTTTAGACTATCATGAAACTTTAATGGTTGCTAATGGAAGTAAGGCTGAGGAATTATTAGAAGAACTTTTAGAAGAAGAATTTATTTTAGCTGTAGAAGGTGCAGTAGCTGCGATTGATACTTTTTTCTTAACTATAGGTGCACACGCAGAAAGCGGTTATGAAATTTTAGAAAAAGTTGCTAAAAAAGCTAAAGCAATTTTTGCTATAGGTACTTGCTCTTCTTTTGGAGGAATTCAAGCTGCCTATCCCAATCCATCAAAAACTTGTGGAATTTCTGAAGTTTTAACTCAAAAAGTTGTTAATATTCCGGGTTGTCCCCCAAGTGATATTAATATAGTAGCAAATTTAATATTTTTTTCACTTTTTAAAATTTTGCCAGAACTTGATAGTCAAAATCGTCCTTTATGGGCATATGGAAAATGTTTGCATGATTTATGTGAGAGAAAAGCTAAATTTGAAAGCGGAGAATTTGCTGAAAATTTTGATGATGAAGCAGCCAAAAATGGTGCTTGCTTATTTAAGATAGGTTGTAAAGGTCCTTATACTTATAATAATTGTCCAAAAGTTAAATTTAATGCTAAAACCTCGTGGCCAGTTGCGTCAGGACATGGATGTATAGCTTGTAGTGAAAAAGATTTTTGGGATGATTTTGGTTTTCTTGAAAAACCTATGGCAAATGCATTTGCTTATGCAAAATTCTCACAAAAAAATGAAAATAAAATTCTTGAAAATTACAATCTTAAATATGAAGATTTAAAAAATACAATTAAAGACGATGAAATCGTACTTTATTTAAAAGGAAATAGTGAAATTTTATATAAAGATGAAAATCAAAATATCTGTAATTTTTTAAATCTTGAATTTGAAAGTAATCTTAAGATAATTTTAAATAATATTTCCAAAAATAAACTTGGAGCTAAACTTGTAGAAAATTATTCAAAACAATTTTTATCACAATATAATTTTATACAAGAAAATTTTGATGAAGTATCTATACTCTCAAAAGATATTTGGAAACTTTTTGAACTTAACTTTATCCTAGCAAAGGGAAAATTTCTAGAAGATAAAAAAGAATTTGTAAATTATGCTTTAAATTATCATTTTAAACATCCAAGCCCTTATGATTTTAAACTTTCCTTTAGTGAAAGAGAGGCAAAACTTGATGCAAACAAATCTTTACGTATGCCTTTGATTTATCTTTGCGGGGGGCTTGATTTTGAAGGTATTGCTTTTAGTTGTTTAAAAGCTTTTGGAAAAAGTATTAGCAAGATAAATGAAAATTTTAAAGATAAAAGATTAGTTTTAAGTATTGATGAAGAATTAAATTCAGCCTTTTTACAAGAGCTTTTAGCTCATTCTTGATTTCTTAATAAGAAATCAAGAAACCACTTGATAATCTTTGTACTTTTTTATTAAAGTCAATCAAACTTTCTCCATATCCATTAAAATATTGCAAATACCAATATACTCCATTGTTAAATAAATCATAACCTAGATCAATTTGCAAAGCCCCTTTATTATTTGAAAATTTAAGATTATTTCTAATGAGCGTATTTACAAAAAATTTTTTATCAAAATAAGTTAAATTAATATCAAAATTTCCCATATAATGTATTATTGCTGGATTATCATCATTATTTTTGCTTTCTGGAATTCTATACCAGATACGAGGAGTAAATAAAAAATTATCATATAAAAAAGAGCTGCTAAGATAAATTCTATTCCATGATCTTGATTTTAAATTTTCATCTCCTTGTCCATTAGATTCGTGTAATAAACCTAAACGTAAATTTTTAAATATTTCATTATTTTGTGGAAAGTCTATAAAAAATTCAGGCTGATAATTTGTTTCTCTAAAAGGAGAGGAATGATTATAAAGTTGCCACCAAGAAGTTTGGGTATAAGCAATATAATATTTTTCATTTAAGCCAAGTAAATTTTCAAATAAACGCTTTTTTATACTAATTTGAAATTTTGCTTCCATTTTGTTATAGTCTTGATTAGTAGATGCAAAATTATATGCTAAAGGCAAAAAATAATTCATTTTATAGGTTTTTATCCCAAAAGAATTAAATTTTCCCATCTCAATATAATTTGTTAATATGTTAGTTTGAGAGCTTCGTTTAGTTAAATTAGAGTCATTTTTTACTAAAGTTGTATTTGTATCTATACTTAAATTCTGTTCTTTTAGGGCTAGTTTTTTATAAATTTGCATAGCCTCTTTAAAATTACCTTTTTGTTCATACTCTAAAGCTTTTTGTAGATCATTAGCGTATAATAAAATGCTAAATATTATAAGTAAAAAAAATTTATTCATTCTAATCTTCTTTGAAAAGTTTCGTATTCTTGATAAAAATTTAAATTGATGAAAGCATCTTCATTATCGAAATATACTTTTTTAACTTTAACCATGTCAAATAAAATTCCAATTTTATGTTCATTTTTTTCTAATAATTCTTTGCAAAGCGGGGTTAAAGAACTATGATAAAAACCGCACAAAGAATGATTATATTTTTTAGTTTTAGCAATAACAATTTTATAATCTTGTTTTAAAAATTGAACTAAATCATAAATTTCTTTAAAGCTGATATTTGGCATATCAACGCTAATTATAAAAACAAAATTATTTTTATAATTTTTTAGTATGGAGTAAAGAGCCAACATTGGAGAATATTTATTGAAATTTATATCATCTAATATTAATTTAAAAGTACCTTGAAATTTATCATTTTTAGCACTGATAAAAACTTCTTTAAAAATAGTAGAAAATTTTTCAAATTGAAATTGTGTAAGAGTTTTAGAATTTAACATTAAAAGACTTTTATCCTGTCCCATACGGCTTGATTTTCCCCCGCATAAAATAATACAATCAAAATTGAGTTTTTTCACTAAGCACCTTTAAATTTGCATAAGATTTTATCATAAATTTGTAAAAGTATCTTATAATTAAAGTATGAAATACAATGAACTTTTACAAATTAAAAATTTTTTTATCAATTTTAAAAAAATTGATTTTATAAAACGTATTGATGATAATATCTTAGAATTAAGTTTAGATAGACAAAAATTTATTATAGACTTAAATAGATCTTTAAGTGCTATTTATCAAGCTAAAATTACCATTAAAAATTATAACGCTCCTTTTGATTTTATGCTTAAAAAGTACTTTAATAATGCTTATATTAAAAATATAGAAGTTTTAAATAATAATCGTGTTTTATGTTTTTATACTGAAAATCAAAAAGCTTATAAAAATTACAAAAATAAAATTTATTTTGAATTTACAGGTAGAAATACTAATGCTATTATTACAGATTATGATAATGTAATTATAGAAGCTTTAAGACATATTGATAAAAGTTTTCGTCCTATAAAACCTAGTTTAAAATTAGAAATTTTAAAACCTTATGAAATTAAAGAAGAATATAAAGAAATCAAAGATTTTCAAAAATATTTTAAAGAACAATTTCAAAATTTATATCAAAAAAGATTAGAAGAAAGCAAAAGTATCAAGCTTAATACTCTTAATAAAAAAATTCAAAAAATAAAAGAATATATATTTTCTTTAGAAAAGGAAGATGATTTATTAAAAGAAGCTAAGAATCTTAGTTTTAAAGCCGATGTTTTATTTGCAAATTTAAATAACTTAAAAGAATATGAAAGGAAATTTGAGCTTAAAGATTTTTATGGACAAACTATACTTTTTAACTTAGAATATAATCCAAAACAAAGTGCAAATATTTTTTATAAAAAATCAAAAAAACTTAAACAAAGAGCTAAAAATATAAGTATTGAAAGAAATAATCTTTTAGAAAAAATTGATTTTTATGAAAAGCTTTATAAACTTTTGCATAATGCTAAAGATCTTTTTGAATTAGAACTTTTACTTCCCAAAAAAAAATTAATTGAAAATAAGAAAATACAAAAAGACTCTAATATTATTGATTTTTACTTTAATGAATTTAAAATTAGCGTAGGAAAAAATGAAAAAGGTAATGAATTTTTACTTAAAAATTCAAAAAAAGAAGATTTATGGTTTCATATTAAAGATTTTTCCAGTGCTCATGTTTTTATTACTTCAAATAAACAAAAAATAAACGAAGAAGTGATAGAATTTGCAGCAAAACTTTGTATTAATTTTTCTAATTTAAAGCCCGGCAGTTATTTAGTCGATTATACAAAAAGAAATTTTGTTAAAATTAAAGAAAAAGCTCTTGTAAATTATACTAATTTTAAGAGTATGAAATTAATAAAGGAGTAAAATGCCAGTCTCTCCTATAGGAAATATGAATTTTATTAATCAAAATATGGCTTATCCAGCAACTCAAACAAGCAATGAGTTAGCTAAAGAAGGTTTTGCATCTATTGCAAATATGAATGAATTTATAGATAAAGAAAAAACGATTGATAAACTCGAAAAAGTAAATGAAACAAAAGAAATTAATCAAGAAGTTAAAGAACGCTCTCAAGAAGAAAAAGAAAAAAAGAAAAAAAAATTTAAAGATAATCAAGATGAAGAAGAAGATGATAGCGAAGAATATGAAGAAAATCAAAGTAAAGAAGAGCAACAAAAAAATATCCACCATTTAGATATGAGTATTTAAGGAAAAAAATGTTTGATAAAACAAGAATTATTTCAGCTTTTATAATGATTATAGCAATAGCGATTATTGTTTTAATTAATCAATTTATTATAAATTTTATTGTTTTTGGGGCTTTGTTATATTTTGCATTTGATGAGGCAAAAAATCTTTTTAAACTTGAAAATGCTTCAATAATTCCAGTTTTTATTACTTTTATTGTAGGAAGTTTGACAAAAGAAGCTTTATTATTTGGGATTTTAGCTTTTTTGTTAATTGTTGGATATTTAGTATATAAAAAGGCTGATAATTTAAAATTGTCTTTTATTTACCTTTATCCTACTTTGCCTGTTTTGGCACTTTGGCAAGTGTATTTAAGTTTTGGAATGTTTGCTTTGTGTTGGCTTATTTTAATCGTTGCAAGTTGTGATAGTATGGCGTATTTTGTTGGAAAACTTATAGGAAAAACGCCTTTTTCACCAACAAGTCCAAAAAAAACTTTAGAAGGTGTTATAGGAGGGATTATTTTTGGTACTCTTATAGGGTTTTTAATGGGAGTTTTTGTTTATGATTTTTGGTTAAGCTTAATTTGTTCTTTTTTTGCTTCAATTTTTGCCGTAATTGGGGACTTAATTGAAAGTTATTTTAAAAGAGAAGCAGGTGTAAAAGATAGTGGAGATTTAATTCCAGGTCATGGGGGAATTTTAGATAGAATCGATGCTATAATCATTGCTTCTTTTGTAATGGTTGTTCTTTTATGATACTTTTTGGTAGTACAGGAAGCATAGGGGTAAATACTTTAAAACTAGCCAAACGCTATAAAATTCCTATTTCAGCTTTAGCTTGTGGGGATAATATTAAGTTGTTAAATGAGCAAATTGCTGAATTTAAGCCTAAATTTGTTTGCATTAAAGATTCAAAAAATAAATCTTATGTCAATCATAAAAATGTTTTTAGCGCTCAAGAGGGTTTGGAAAAAATTCTTTCTGAATGCGAAGATAAATTATTTGTTAATGCTATTGTAGGTTTTGATGGTTTAAGAAGCTCTTTAAAAGCAAAAGAGCTTGGAAAAGAGATTGCTCTAGCTAATAAAGAAAGTTTAGTGATAGCGGGAGAATTTTTAAAAGGAGCTAAGATTAGACCTATTGATAGCGAACATTGCGCTTTAAATTTTTTAATAAAAAATCAAAAAAATATCAATAAACTTTTTATTACGGCTAGTGGGGGAGCATTTTGGAGAATTAAAATTAAAGATTTAGCTAAAATGCAAGCTAAAGATGCTCTAAAGCATCCAAATTGGAGTATGGGAAAAAAAATTACTATTGATAGTGCTACGATGATAAATAAACTTTTTGAGATTATAGAAGCTTATTATTTATTTAATACTAAAAATATTGATGCACTTATAGAGCCAAAGTCTTTAATCCATGCTATGTGTGAATTTAAAGATGGTACTAGCACAGCATATTTTTCTTATGCTGATATGAAATTAGCCATTTCTCAAGCTATTTTTAAAAACAATCAATATAAAATATTAAAAGCTTTAGATTTTACTAAATTACCAAGTTTAAAATTTTATAAAATAAATATTAAAAAATATCCTGTTTTTGCATTAAAAGATGAGTTCTTAAATCATCCACAAATCGGAGTTTTGATTAATCGAGCTAATGAAATTATGGTAAAAAAATTCTTAAATCAAGAATGCAATTTTTTAGATATTTCAAAAAATATTTTTAAAGTTTTAAATCATTTTGGCTATCCAAAAATTTCAAGTATCGATGAGGTATTTGAATATGATGAGAAAGTAAAACATTATTTGAAATAATGAGGCAAAAATGAAATATTTATCAATTTTTTTTATTTTTTTAACACAAATTTTTGCTTATAATCTTGAATTTAGTGTGGGAGAAAATGGTAAAAGTTTAGATGATAATAATACGGTTTTAATTTTTGGTGGTATTCAAGGAGATGAGCCAGGGGGATTTCATGCAGCAAGTTTATTATTGAGTGATTATAATATTACAAAGGGTAAAATTATAGTTGCTCCTAATCTTGCTTTTGATAGTATTATTAAAAGAAGTAGGGGCGCTAATGGAGATTTAAATAGAAAATTTGCTAATATTAGCCCAAATGACCCTGATTTTAATACTATTAAACGTATTAAAGAACTGATTTTAAAACCTGAAGTAGGTATGGTAATTAATTTACATGATGGTTGGGGTTTTTATCATCCAACTTATATAAATTCTTTAAAAAATCCTAATCGCTGGGGGAATTCAAGTGTGATTGATACTAGCGAAATTAATGCAAGCAAATATAATGATCTTGAAAATATAGCTACTCAAACTATCAATCAAGTTAATTCTTATTTGATTGATCCAAAGCACGAATATTTTTTAAAAAATACCAAAACTAAAGAATCTGGCGATACTCAAATGCTAAAAGCTTTAACATATTTTGTTATATCCCATCATAAAGCTGCATTTGCTAATGAAGCAAGTAAAAATTTAGCAGTCCATTTAAGAGCATATTATCATCTTTTGGCTATAGAAAATTATTTAAAAACAGCAGGAATTGAATTTAGTAGAAATTTTGAATTAACCCCGCAAGGTGTTTATGAAGCAATTAATAAAGAAATTGAAGTCAAACTTTTTAATGATAAAATTTTATTATGGCTTAAAAATCCTAGAAAAGCAATTAAATTTTTACCTTTTCCAGTTAATAAGGATTTAACATACAATACTAGCAATGAACTAACAGCAGTTATTGCTGAAAATAATTCATTTTTTATTCAATATGGAAATAGATTTCAAACAAGAATTTATCCAGAATATTTCGAATTTAGTGATGCTTTTAATAAAATAGAAATCATTGTTGATCAAAATAAAACTCAAACATATTCTTTTGGTGAGAAAATAAAAATAAAGGATAATTTTTTAATACCAAAAATGCAAAATGTTCGCGTAAATGTAATAGGATTTGATCATTCAAAAGATGAAAGCGATATAGCCATTCATAAAAAAAATATGCAAAAAGAATATTCTTTAGATAGGGATGGAAAAATTTATCGTGTTGAATTTTATGAATTAAGAGGAGCTAATTTGCAAGAACAATTTTTAAGGCAAGATGAAAAAGATAAGCTCATTAAAAATGCTAAAATTCTAAATACGCAAATTTTAAAAGCAGCAAGTAAAAAAGATAAATTTTTAGGTTCTGTTTTGGTGGAGTTTGAATGAAAAATCTTATTTTAGCTATAGAAAGTTCTTGTGATGATAGTTCTATAGCAATTATAAATAAAGATACTTTTGAATGTGTTTTTCATAAGAAAATTTCCCAAGAAGAAGAACATTGTAAATATGGCGGAGTAGTTCCAGAGCTTGCCGCAAGGCTTCATAATGCAGCTTTACCAAATATCTTAGAGCAATGCAAAAATTATTTTGATAAACTTTGCGCCATAGCTGTAACCAATGAACCTGGACTTAGTGTAAGTTTAATAAATGGCATTACTATGGCAAAAACTCTATCTTTAAGTTTAGATCTTCCTTTAATCGCAATCAATCATTTAAAAGGACATATTTATTCTTTATTTTTAAAACAAGAACTTTTGCTTGATATGGGCATTTTACTTGTAAGTGGTGGTCATACTATGGTAATAAAGCTTGATAAAGATAAAAATTTAAATATCATAGCAAGGACTTGTGATGATAGCTTTGGAGAAAGTTTTGATAAGGTAGCTAAGATGATGAATTTACCTTATCCTGGTGGAGTTGAAATTGAAAATTTAGCTAAAAAAGCAGTTTGTAAAAATTTAAGTTTTTCTGTACCTATGTTGCATTCAAAGGAACTGAACTATAGTTTTTCAGGACTTAAAAATCAAGCAAGACTTGAGATATTAAAATATAAAAATTTAGATGAAAGTATAAAAGCTGAGATTGCTTATGCTTTTGAAAATGCTGCTTGTTTGCATATATTAGATAAATTAGAAAAGATTTTTAAAAAATATTCTTTTAAGTTTTTTGGCATTGTTGGAGGTGCTAGTGCAAATTTGAATTTGCGCTATAGAGTGGAAAGTTTATGTAAAAAATATAATACTAAATTATATCTTGCCCCTCTTGCTTATTGTTCTGATAATGCTTTAATGATAGCAAGAGCAGCTATAGATGCTTATAAAAATAAAGATTTTGTAAATATTGAACAAGAAATTTTAAGCCCAAAATCGCTTAATTTTTCAAAAATTTAAGGAAATAAAATGAAAAAAGCTTTTACTATTTTAGAGCTTATTTTTGTAATTATTATTTTAGGAGTTTTAGCTACTATTGCTTTGCCAAAACTAAATATTAGCAAAGATGAAGCAGAGCTTAGTAAATCATTAAATAATCTTAAAATTTTAATTAATGATTTAAGTATTTATGCTTTAAAAAATGATAAGCTTTCTACTCTTAGAGCTATGAGCAATGTTAAAGAAGTTCAAAATATAGATTTAAGTCAGATTAGCGGAACTAAGGAGGCCTTTTTTAAAGTTGGAAATGATGAAAAATGTATTAAACTCATTTTTATCGATAAGCCAAATTTCACTTTAATGGGAATTGCAAGCAATGAAACTATAAAAAATCTTATAGAAAATGTAGCCAATACTTCTTCTTTAGAAGTCTTGGAAAATGCAGATTTTACTTCAAATTCTAAAGATAAAGCTTGTATAAGTTTAAGTAAAAATGAAAATTTTAAAAATATTGCTAGTAAAGTTTATGTTTTATTAGGAGAAATGAATGTTAATTAACAAATCCTATAAAATTAATTCTTGTGATGATGTTGAACTTAATATAAAAAGAGAAAGTAAGCTTGAGTATAGACTTACTTTTGATGATAGTAAAGATATAAAAGCTATAGTTTTTA
>NZ_JAENKS010000270.1:0-382 GCF_016598975.1 Campylobacter sp. 2018MI34 | reverse complement strand
CCCGTACACTTTCTTCTCGCTCGAAAAGAAACCGATCCGCAAGCCGCAGGACATGGTCGGCAAGAAGATCGGCATCCAGGCGACCGGCAAGATCCTGCTCTCGGCGCTCCTGAAGAAGCACAACATCCCCGAGAAGGACGTCGAGGCCGTGGTCATCGGCTCGGACTTCGCGCCTTTGCTGACCGGCCAGACCGATGCGGTGACCGGTTGGCTGACCTCCACGACGGCGATCAAGGGGCTGGGCCAGCCGCCGGTTACGCTTCGCCTGTGGGACGCCGGCGTGCAGCTCTATGCACTGCCGCTCTACGCCACCAAGGACACGATCGAGAAGAAGCCCGCGATGCTCGCCGGGTTCCTGAAGGGTCTGGCGAAGGGCTACGAA
>NZ_JAENKS010000269.1:0-382 GCF_016598975.1 Campylobacter sp. 2018MI34 | reverse complement strand
GGGTATAGGGCGCTATTCCAGCCCGAGGCTGTTGCGCAGAATAGTCAGGCGTTCATCGTCCCCGTCACGGGCAGCCTGCTGAAGTGATTTGGTTGGTGCATGGATCAGGCGATTGGTCAGTTTCCAGGCCAGATCCTGCATAATAGCGTGCGCGTCGCCGCCCTGCTCCAGAGCCGCTAACGCTTTGGCAGTCAGGTCATCACGCACCTGCTCCGCCTGACCGCGATATTCGCGGATGGTCTCGCTGACGCTTTGCGCGCGCAGCCAGGCCATAAACTCACTGGTTTCCTGCTCGACGATGGTTTCCGCCTGCACCGCTGCCGCTTTACGCTGGGCAAGGTTGTGCGAAATGATGCTTTGCAGGTCATCCACGCTGTAGAGA
>NZ_JAENKS010000268.1:0-382 GCF_016598975.1 Campylobacter sp. 2018MI34 | reverse complement strand
CAATATGACCACCGAAGATTTCGGTGGCAGCTGCGATGGGAACCGGGAACAGCTCGCCATCTTTATAAGGGGTATTGCGATCGGTCATTTCTTGTCTCCCGCATATTTGGCAATGTCTGCCGGGTCAGTACCCATAATGGCGCTAAGCGCCACCGCAGCGGCCAGCTCATCATCCGAATCGTCCAATGATGGTGCCGGTTTTGCTCCCGCAGGCGGTTTACCACCGGTCTGGGTCGTGCTGAGGGCTGCGATTTTCGGAGCCTTGTCCAGGAACGTTTTGAGACTGTCCGGGTTGGCTTTCGCCAGTCCCTTCGCCCAGGGTTCTTGTGCCGGCAGCAAACGGCCATCGGAAAGTGCAGCCGTGATCAAGGTGTCACAATCA
>NZ_JAENKS010000267.1:0-382 GCF_016598975.1 Campylobacter sp. 2018MI34 | reverse complement strand
AATTTCGCCACTGCACTGCACTTGCCTTTTTACTCAAGCGCTCGACTTGAGTATTCCATTGCATTTTTCCTTTCCCTTCCCGAAGGCAGGTCGTGGTCAACACAATGGCGCGCCCGGCAGGATTCGAACCTACGACCCCCTGGTTCGTAGCCAGGTACTCTATCCAGCTGAGCTACGGGCGCGTTAAAAAGCAAGCCTTGAATCATAGCGTTGTTTCGCAAACCGTGCAAGTCGGTTGCCAGGCATTGCTCAAGCCGTTTCCTCGCTCAGCCTCAAGGCGGCATCGGCGGCAAGGCCATCGGCAACCACTCTCATTCTCATTGACTGTCGGTCAGTCATTATTTATAGTTCTCTCACCCCCGCACGCCGCCCGCACGCCCAC
>NZ_JAENKS010000266.1:0-382 GCF_016598975.1 Campylobacter sp. 2018MI34 | reverse complement strand
CTTTCTGCCCGTTTGGCGTACCCAACGAATAGAGCTGCAGCGGATGCTTGCCAACTGGCAGCGTTTTCTCGTGTGTAGCGCCGGAAACAGGGCGATTGATATTGGCGAATGCGCCGCCGTTCGATTTTTCCCACGTCCAGACTTTCGCGGGCTGATAGGTATTGTCTGACATAGTGACCTGCCTTCTGAGTGGTTGTTTGATGCAGTGTAGCAGCCAGGTAGAACTCAATTTAACAGATTGGGACTTTATGCCGTTTTGTGCTGAAAGGGGAAGATAAATCTAACCCGTTCATTGTACCTGGCCCGTACTCCATGAAGAGGAAATCAATGTTGGACGGAAATTGCTACCGTATTCACCATCAAAAATTGGCGGTGAATAAGC
>NZ_JAENKS010000265.1:0-383 GCF_016598975.1 Campylobacter sp. 2018MI34 | reverse complement strand
GATCATCAAAGAGGCAGACGACCATTTTGTCATTATGGACACCGCGCCAACGGGTCACACACTTCTGCTACTGGATGCTACGGGAGCCTATCACCGGGAAATGGTGCGCCAGATGGGGCAAACACATGACCATGTGATGACGCCAATGATGCAATTGCAGGACCCGGAGAAGACGAAGGTGATTATCGTGACGCTTGCCGAAACGACACCTGTACTGGAAGCAGCAAACCTGCAGCAGGATTTGCGTCGCGCTGGCATCGAGCCGTGGGCATGGGTTGTTAATAACAGTCTGGCGGCAGCTGAACCGTCTTCACCTTTCCTGAGGACCAGGGCGAACCGCGAGTTGCCTCTCATCTCTGATGTGGAAGAGCAGCATGCAGAAC
>NZ_JAENKS010000264.1:0-384 GCF_016598975.1 Campylobacter sp. 2018MI34 | reverse complement strand
GGATACCACAGTCAACAGCCCGTGCTACGCGATGTCTCATTTCAGGTTCCGCCCGGCTCCGTCTGTTGTCTGCTTGGTGCCAACGGTAGCGGAAAAACCACCCTGATGCGCACCATTCTCGGCGTTCTTTCGCCGCTTCACGGTGACATTCTTCTTGATGGCATCGCCATAAATCATCTCAACGATCGGCAACGCGCCGCCGCTATCGCCTGGGTTCCTCAGGCGCATGACGGCGCGTTTGCCTTCACTGCGCTGGACATGGTGATGATGGGGCTGGCCCCGCAACTGGCGGCATTTGCGGTTCCCGGGGCTAAAGAACACGACATTGCTCATCAACAACTGGCGATGCTGGGGATCTCTCACCTGGCGCCCCGGCGCTGGAAC
>NZ_JAENKS010000263.1:0-384 GCF_016598975.1 Campylobacter sp. 2018MI34 | reverse complement strand
AGTCCGGGAACTGCTCCACCAGTTGCCGGAACGTCTGGAACGACTCCTTGGCCGCCTGCTGATCCCTCTCGGAGAGGTCCTGCCGGGACAGACGACCGAACAGCCCGAGGTTGTCGTTGAAGTTCACCAGGCCTTTCAGATAGAGCGCGTAGTCCAGCGCGGGGCTGCTCGGGTGGAGCTTGATGAAGCGGTCCAGCGTCGCCAGCGCCTGGGCCTTCTCGTTGGCCCGGTAGTACGCGTAGGCCAGCTCGAGCTGCGCCTGCTGCGACATCAGCGTGCCGGCCGTGCGGCCCTCGAGCCGCTCGTAGAAGCGGATCGCGCGCTCGTAGTTGCCTGCCGCCGCTTCGTCACGCGCCTCTGCGTACAATTTCTCGTTCGACATGC
>NZ_JAENKS010000262.1:0-386 GCF_016598975.1 Campylobacter sp. 2018MI34 | reverse complement strand
CGTCAGGATCAGACCGACATCGAGATGTTCTCGCTGCTTGAACCGATTGCCGATGGATTCCGTAACTATCGTGCGCGTCTGGATGTGTCGACGACCGAATCGCTGTTGATTGATAAAGCGCAGCAGTTAACGTTGACCGCGCCGGAAATGACGGTACTGGTTGGCGGGATGCGTGTGCTGGGAACCAACTTTGACGGCAGCCAGAACGGTGTCTTTACCGACAGACCGGGCGTGCTCAGCACTGACTTCTTCGCTAATCTGCTGGATATGCGTTACGAGTGGAAACCGACCGACGAATCTAATGAGCTGTTCGAAGGCCGGGATCGTCTGACTGGCGAGGTGAAATACACGGCGACCCGCGCCGATCTGGTGTTTGGTTCCAACTC
>NZ_JAENKS010000261.1:0-386 GCF_016598975.1 Campylobacter sp. 2018MI34 | reverse complement strand
ACCGAAGGGATTAGGGATCGGCTGGAGTGCAATGCTGGGCGCGGGACTGGCTCTGATATCAGGCGTTGTGCATGTGGGCGATATTCCGGTGGTGTGGAATATCGTCTGGAACGCGACGGCGACCTTTATTGCCGTAATTATTATCAGCCTGCTGCTTGATGAGTCCGGTTTTTTCGAATGGGCAGCGCTGCACGTTTCCCGCTGGGGTAAAGGTCGTGGACGTTTGCTCTTTACGTATATCGTTCTGCTCGGTGCGGCGGTGGCGGCACTGTTTGCCAACGATGGTGCGGCACTTATTCTGACGCCGATAGTCATCGCCATGCTACTTGCATTAGGGTTCAGCAAAGGCACCACGCTGGCATTCGTCATGGCTGCCGGTTTTATTG
>NZ_JAENKS010000026.1:0-20430 GCF_016598975.1 Campylobacter sp. 2018MI34 | reverse complement strand
AATCACCCATCCAACTCCTTACACATCTTTTCAAATTCTTGATAGTATTTCCAAGAAGCTATAATATCGGGACGATGTTCTTTAATATGAGTAAGTTCATAATCTAGTATGTTTTTAAGATATATTCTTAAATCTTTATTTTCTTTTAGATAATTTAATATATCTTTTTCATTTATAAAATTTGCTTCTTTAAACTCAATTTGCTCTTTTAAAAATATACTAAATTTTAAAAGATAATTTTTAACTTCTTCAAAAAGTTCTTTATGCTCTTTTAAAATTTTAAAATCATTTTCATCTATATAAATACCTAAGTTTTCATAGTAAATATAATCTTTATCTAGTATAAAAGATTTAATATCTATACTACATATAGGGGGAGGGGTATTGGATAATTTTGCTTTTTCAATAATACTTAATTCTATATTTTTTAATAAATAAGGAAAAGTTTTTTTCTCAAGTAAAAGATTAAAAGGAAGTAAATGAGCAAATTTATTCCAAAGCTTGTGTTCAAATTTTTCTTTGTCTTTTATATTGGGTGGATTAAAGTCTAAGGTTTTTGCTAATTTATTCATAGTATCAAAAGCTATTTTACTATCTAATTCTTTACAATCTATATAAAAGATTTTAAATTCTTTTTTACTTTCTAAAAATGCTTTTATGTTGGAATAGTAGTTGAAATTAAGTGTTTTATTTGAATTTTTCCAATATTTTAAAGCTTCTAAACTTGGTTTAATTTCATATTCATCATTCTTTCCTATATAAGAAATTTTAAAAACTTTATCTAAATCATCATTTAAATTTATTATTTTTGTGTTATTGCTAGATTTTCCGTGATTGATAAAAGTTTTAAATCTTGAAATAGGATCTCTTGTTAAAATGAGAATTTTAGTAGGATTAAAAATGCTTACTATATTTGAAATATATTTATTTTCTTTATTCCAAAAAATTAAATCCAAATAACTTTGTGAATTTTTAATCTTTTTAAGTTCATGTTTTGCGGTATAATAACAAGTAAGACTATCTTCAAAAGCAACAATTTTTTTCAAATTACAAAATTGTAAAAAATTTCCTAAAGCCCAATGAGCTGAAACACTATAAGAGCAAAGTATAAATTTATAATTTTTAGGCAAGGGCTTAAAGCATTTTGTATATTTTAAAACTATATGTTTTTCATAAGTTCTTAAAATTTTAAAATATCTATATTCTAACCAAGCTTTTAAACCTTTTTCTTTTAAAAGTTTAAAAGATTTACTTTGCGATAGTGGCTTCATAAAACTATCTCCAAATCACTTTTAAAATCTATTTCACACCAATTTCCATAAATTTCTATTGCTTTAGCATTATTAAATGTATCAATTAAAGCTTGCAGAAAACTTGTCATATACATATTGTTAAAATCTTTTCCATCATAAAAAATATTTTTATCAAGATTATCGTAAAAGCTTAGAACAGAAGATAAAAAATTAGCACTAATTTTAAAAAGTCCTATATATTGCCCTTCTATTTCATCATAACTTTTAGCTTTTTTTCCTAATTCTTTAATAAATCCTTTATTATCAAGTTTTAAAGTTTCAGCATCATCTAAAGGATTTTTAAATCTTTTTTGCCAAAGCTTTCTCCATTCTTTATCTATCACTATAGCCAAATCATCTTTAGCTTGCATAAGTTTTTCTATACTATCTTTAAAATAGATTATATCTGCATAAGAGACAATTAAATCTTCTTTTTGTTCTATGCATTTTTGCAAAAATTCTCTTGCACAAAAAAGAGTTTGAACCATATTTGTATGAGTATAATTTTTATTTTCATAAAAATTATAAAGATTAAATTTATCCTCGATAAATTCTTTTAAAATATTAGATAAGTATCCTCCAACTACTGCTATATCAGAAATTCCAGCTTCTTTTAAAGCTTTAATTTCATAAGAGATTAATGCTTCATTTTGATATTTCACCATGCATTTAGGATTATTTTTTGTTAGAGGCATAAGTCTTGATCCAAATCCTGCTGCTAAAATAATTGCTTTCATTTGTTTTCCTTTATTGTATTAAGCCATTGTTTCAAAATTTTTGTATTATTGAGTCCATTTTTTCTTTCTATATGCCACATTAAACCAAAAATATTTTTATCCTTATGTCTAAAAGCTTCTATACTTTGATCTTCTGCTCTAGCTAAAATTTCTAAATCCTCACCTAAATTTACAATAGCATAATTATGAAAGGAATTGCTTATAAAAGAATTTTTATCATTTAAAATCACTTTGTGATTTCCTACGTGATTAGAAAGCATTTGTAGTGAAGAATTAAAAAAATAAGCTATCATTTGCGCCCCACGACAAATTCCTAAAAGTGGGGTATTTGTTTTTAAACAATATTTAATAATTTTTTCTTCATAAATATCTCTTTTTTTAGACAAAAAACTTTCTTTAAATATACTTAAATCATTGCCTCCGCTTAAAATAACAGCTTTTAAGTAAGGAGCATAGCGTTTAAAATCTATTTCATAACTTAAAGCAAGAGGAATAAAATCTTTAAAAAGAGCAGAATTTGAAAATAAATCTCCCCATTCAAGCGCTAAGGCTTCTCTTAATTCTTTATATTTTTCTTCTTCTATTAATCTTTGTGTAATACCTATAAACAAATGATTTGCTCACTTTCACAATCTATGATAAGTTTCTTTGCTTTTAAATATTTTGCAAAATCAACCTCTCCAACACCTATAACAGCTGGTATTGCAAGTTCTGAAGCTCTTATAGCCATATGAGAATTAGCTCCTCCATAACAAGTAATAAAACCAGCGATATTTTTAGTAAATAAATAATCATATCCAGGATCTGCTGCATAAATAAGAACGATTTTACCCTCTAAATCAGTTTCATTTTCTTTTGCTGTTTTAGCATTGATACGCTTTTGAGTAATAAAATTTGGGATAACAGAGCTTGAAGAAAAAGCAAAAATTTGACTAGCTTTATTTAAAAGTGAAGGAAGTTTCAAAGCCAAGGTTAATTCATACTCTTTTTTATGACGTTTAATTTCTTCTAAAAACTGCTCTCTAGGATTTTGAGAATAAAGACTTGAATAAAGATTTAAAATACTTTTTATATCAAGATGTGCCATATCTTCTTTATCTATTTTATAATATTTTCCAAGCTCTTCAATCATAGAAATGCTTTTAGAAAGTAATTTTGTAAAATCAAATTTTACAAGTTCTCTTCCTTCAATAGCATTTTTTAAAAAAGAAAAAAACTCATCTGTATTTATGCTAAATCCATGCTCTTTTAAAAGATTTTGTAATTTCTCTTTTTTATCAATACTAAGAATGAAATCTGATTTTAAATTTTCTTCTTGCTTATAATTTTTTATATCAAAATAAGCTTTAAAATTTTCATCATATCTTGGAGATAAAATATTATAAGTTCCAGCTCTTAAATGTCCAAAAATTTCCAAAAACTCTTGTTTATTTTTTTTATTTAAAGAATTTATTTTAAAACTTAAAGTTTTGCTTATGGTTTCTAAAGAGTTTAAAAAAGCATTTTTTTCTTCTTTAGTAAAAAAATTAATCTCAACTAAAGAATTTAACATTTGCATTGCTACAAACCCAGCTCTTGCAACTCCAGCAAAAGGTAAAGTTCCATAACGCTTGCATTCTTCTAAAAGCCAATAAATTTTATCAATCAAAGAAAAATCAGAATTAATAATATCTTCATAACTTTGTTTTAATTTTTTTGATTTTTCAATATCTTTTAAATAAAGTCCTTTTTTAGAATCTATAATCTCATTTGTAAGTTCAAGTAAAGAAAATTCAAGTCTTTTAATCTCATTTTCATTAAACCCTTCATTCAAAAGAGTTTTAAGTTTATTAGGAGAATTAAAATCATAACAAGAAAATACTATATCAAATTCAACTTTATCATGCAATTCATGATTTTGATCAAGTTTATCAAGATAGAAATTAATTAATTTCTTTGCAATTTTTTCATCTAATTTTTTAGGAATAAAAGAATTAAAAGAAAGTCTTACATCAACATAAGGAATTCCTAAAAAAGAATGTATCAAAGGATGAGATCTTAAATCTCGATAACCATAATTATTTCTTTGATATGCCCAAATATTATCAGTAATTATTTCTTTATACAGACTTAAAGCCAATCTTTTTGGTTTTAAACCTATAATTTCAGCCGGATTCCAATCAGGCATTACACCAAAAAGTGCTTTATCTCCTAGAACTCTTGGACGTTTTTCTTGTAAAGAAATAAATCGTTTATAAAACCTTTCTAAAGATTCTTTTGGTAAAGCTTTAAAAAGATTTATTTTATTTTGCATTACCAAAGGTCTTACTTGCAAACAAAAAAGTTCGCTTTTACCTTTATAAGTTGCAAAAGCAAATTCAATATCTAAAAAATTACAAGAAAATAATTTCTCTAATTCCTTTATCATAGTAATAATTTCTTGATTATTTTCATCTTCAAATTCTAAATAATCTCTATAATGAAAATAAACACAAGCATTATTACTTAAACCATCTGTAATTGAACTATTTGAACCACTTTTATCATAAGAAAGACAATAATAAGGAGCAAAATTATCTTTATCTACACTAAAAGCTACGCCACAAATTTTAATATCTTCTAACATAGGTTGAATAAGAATTTCATCATTTTTTGAAGGCATAGAATTTCCAACTTCTTTTAAAGCTTTTAAAAGATCTTCTTTATCATTTGAAATATTTGCAAGGGATAAAAATGCCCCTGCATTAGAATTCATTGTACTATCTTCACTTTTTGAAGAACTACGAACAATAAGTTTTTTAGAATCTAAAGTCTTAATTTTCTCTAAAACTTCACTAGTTTTATACTCAAGCTCGTTTAAAGAAGTGATAACAAGAGGTAAAACCTTTGCACTTTTTAATTTATCTTGTAAAATAAGTAAATTTTTTGCCTTAGTTTGAAATTCTAGCTTCATTATGATCCTTATTTTTTCTTAGCACTCCAACATCTTGTAGTGTATTTAATATCAAATTCTTTTGGAAGTCTTTCACTCATTTTTAAACTAATTTTTTCAAAAAGCTCTGCTCCCTCTTTTGTTTCTAAATCCCAATAAGGATTTTTAACGCTTTTCCAAGCATTAATATAATTTTCTATACTTTGATGAAAATAAAAATCTTCTTCTATATAAACTATATTATCAAAAAGATCCTTTCTACTTTCAATAATAGGTCTTTGATCTTCTCTTCTAGTTCCTCTTGTATAATTTGGAACAAATTCTAGAATAGTATCTTCAGCAATTTTTTGGATAGGATCATTTAAATCTCTGTGATTCCACATACAAGAAAAATAAGCATCTTTTTTTAACAAACGATAACTTTCTTCTAAAGCTTCATTTCTATCCATCACATTAAAACTACTTCCAAAAGTTACCCAATCAAATTGATTATTTTCTAAAGTAGAATCAACTCCTGTTGCTCTAACCCATTTTATATTTTACCCTTTAGTTCTCTCTATGCCAATTTCTCTCATGGCATCATTTGGCTCTACTGAAACAACTTCACAAGATCTCTCAAGTAACATAATACTAAAATTTCCAGTTCCAGCACCAATATCAGCAACTTTTAAATTTTTATTAATATCTTTTGATTTTGCTAATGTAATTAACATATCTATAGTTTTTGGTTAATTTGGTCTATAACTATAAAATTTTGCATGTTTTATATAATCCCATACTTGCTCTACTAATTTTTGCATTTTATTTCCTTTTTTCATTCTTAAACAAGCTTTGATGAAAAAAGGAAAATTATTTTATGCTTTTCTAACTGTCCAAGCTCTTATTTTATAAGGAATTTCTATACTTTGCATATGTGAAATTTTAGCTTCTATCATATCTAAAATTTCTTTCCATCTTTTTTCACCTGCTTGTGCTTGTATATCATTTACAGAATGCCAAGCTCCAAGATAACGTTCTTTATCCCAAAACTCTTTGTAATCACATTCCATAAAAAAGCAATCTGTGAAATCTCCTGTTGAGACAAGAATTTCTTCCCACTTTTTAACATTTTGCGTCCCACTGCTCACACGATTAAGCTCTGGAATAATATTCTTAATTTCCGTTTCAATTTCATCAAAAACAGAACCTTTTACTATATGGCGTGGATTCCAAATTGCAGTGAAATACCCTCCCCCTGTCAATATACGATTAAATTCAGGGAGTGATTTTTTAGGATCAGTCCAATGGAAAGAACTTGCCATAATAACCCAATCAGCTATACCACCTTCTATATTAGTTTCTTCTCCACTGCCTTTTTTCCAAGTAATATTTGAACAATCTTGAGTATATTTTATCCCCTCTTCTCTCATATTATCATTAGGTTCAACTGCTGTAATATTTAAATTAAACTCATTGGCTAAAATCTTAGTTAATTTTCCTGTTCCAGCCCCAACTTCAACGACATTTAGATTTTGTTTATTTTTATCATTAATACAACGAATTAATTTTTCAATCAACATAGAGCTGTATGCAGGTCTATTATGATAATGTTTTGCAACTTTTGTAAAATCACCTTGCTTCATTAAAATTCCTCATAAGTTTTTAAAATATAAATAAAATATTAAGTTATATCCCCCCCCCCTATTAAATCTAAATTAAACAAGAAGGCAAATTTAGGGTATAAAATTATATAAATATATAATCACACTTTTGCTTTAAATACTTAAAAGCATTAAAGCAAAGATTTAAATTGCTCTAGAGCATCAAGTTGTTCCCAAGGATAATCTTTTTGACCTACTTGCCCACGTGCAGCTACATCAGCATATAAAAAAGTTTCTTTGCTTGGTTTATCAAGATGAAATTTATCTCTTATCCAATTTGGAGTTAAAGCAAAATTTTTCATTATAAAATCACTTAAAACCTCATCATTTATCTTGGTATTTGTCCCCATGCAATCAACACTTACTGAAATTGGCTTAGCAACACCTATAGCATAACTAAGTTGAACTATGCATTTCTTAGCAAGTTTTGCTGCAACTATATTTTTAGCAAGCCATCTTGCTGCATAAAGACCACTTCTATCGACTTTAGTATAATCTTTAGAAGATTGTGCACCACCCCCAATAGGTGAATACCCACCAAAACTATCAACAATAAGTTTTCTTCCGGTTAAACCACTATCATGTAAAGAACTATGATTAACATATTTTCCTGTTGGATTTATCAAAATTCTTGTTTTTTCAAGATTAAAGAGTTCTTTTGGTAAATTTGTGTCTAAAATAAGCTTCATTATCAAAGCTCTTAAATCTTCTATTTTCATACTTTCAATACAAGGCGCAGAAACTACTATAGTATGAATACTTTGTGGCTTGCAATTTTCAAAATTCTCTTTTGTTCCATAATCAATAGTTACTTGAGTTTTAATATCTACTCCAAGTTCATGTGGGTGATCTTTAGCATAAGCATAAACTTTATCACAAAGCATTCTCGCATAAGAAATTGCAGCTGGCATATACTCATCAGCTTCACAACTTGCAAAACCAAACATAATACCTTGATCTCCTGCACCAGTTTCACCATCTTCTTGATCAACACCTTGGTTAATATCTGGACTTTGCTCATTTAAAAATACCATAACCTCGATTTCATCAGGATGCAAACATTGCTCTTTGCTGAAATGTCCTGCTCCATCATAACCTATATTTCTTAAAACATCTTTTACTAAATTGTCATAATCTTGTTTATTAAGTTTGTAATTTGATTTAACCTCTCCTCCAATTACAACTTTATTTCCTGCGACAAAAACCTCACTCGCCACCCTTGAATTTTTGTCATTTTTCAAGAGTATATCCACTATTGTATCAGCGATTATATCAGCACACTTGTCAGGATGACCAGGGCTTACGACTTCTGAAGTGAATAGATACATAAAAGTCCTTTCTAAAAAAATAAAGCTTTATTATAGTCTTATTAAATAAATTTATAGTTAAAATATTTGTAAGATTAAGTTTAGTTTTGTTAGAATGAAATTAATTTTTATACTAATACAAAAGGAAAAAAATGAGGCATCTTATTAGTACAAAAAATTTAAGTAATCAGGAAGTTTTAGATATTTTTAAAGATGCAAAGGATTTTTTAGACAAAAAACCAAGAACGCTATTAGAGGGCAAAAGTATTACAACTATATTTTTTGAAAATTCTACAAGAACACTTTCAAGTTTTGAAAGTGCCGCAAGAAGATTAGGTGCTAGAGTATTGCGTTTAGATGTTGCAAGGAGTAGTTCTAGTAAAGGAGAAACACTTTATGATACAGCAGCTAATTTAGATGCTATGAATCCTAATGCAATAATAATTAGACACTCACATTCAGGAGCGCCTGAAATTTTATCACGCTATATTCATTGTCCTTTGATTAACGCAGGAGATGGAAAACATGCACATCCAACACAAGCTTTGCTTGATTTATTTACAATTTATGAACATTTTGAAGGTGCAGTGCAAGGGAAAAAAATTGCTATTATAGGAGATATTAAAAGCTCTCGTGTTGCAAATTCAAATATTGATCTTTTAACACGCTTTGGAATTAAAATCACTCTAGTTGCACCGCCTCATTTTATGCCAAATTCTAATTTAGAATATACTTATGATGCAAAAAAAGCTATAGAAAAAGCTGATATCATTATGAGCTTAAGAACACAAGTTGAAAGACACGAAAAAATAGTTTATGCTTCACTAAAAGATTATGCTAATAATTTTTGCATTAATTCAAATTTGATTGATGATAAAAAAGTAATTTTATTACATCCTGGTCCTGTTAATAGAAATATTGATATCAGCGATGAAGTAATGAATGATCCAAGGAGTTTAATTTTAAAACAAGTTGAACATGGAGTTGCTATTCGTATGGCTGTTTTAAAAAAATTTATCTTAGAAAATTAAGGAGAAATAAATGCTAGAATGGGATTTAAGTTCATTATTTATAAACGAAAATAAACTTGATGAATTTATGCAAAATTATTTAAAAAAATCATCTGAATTTAAGCTAAAATATGAAAATAATCTTTATAAATTAAATCCTAAAGAATTTTTAGTTTCTTTAAAAGAATATGAAAATCTCAATCTAGTATTACAAAAAATTCTCACTTTTGCTTATTTAACTTTTGCAAAAGATACAACAAAAGGTTCTTTTTATGCAAAATATGAAGAAGAATGCAAAAAAATTGAAGAGAATATACTTTTTTTTGAACTAGAATTTTGCGATTTAAAGCAAGAAAAATCACAAGAATTTATTAATTTTTGCAAAGACTATAGCTTTTATCTTGATAATTTAATTAAAAACAAACAATATAATCTATCAAAAAAAGAAGAAAGAATTTTATTACAGCTTTCAAATACTGGAGCAAATGCTTTTGCAAGACTTTTTGATGAAAGTATGAGTGCTTTAAAAATTCCTTTTGAAGGGAAAAAATTAAGTGAAGAAGAGATTTTAAGCAAACTTTATCATCACGATAGAAAGATACGTAAAAAAGCAGCTAAAAAATTCACTAAAAGTTTAGAAAAAAATTCTCTACTTTTAACCTTTATTTTCAATATGGTAAAAACCCAAAGACAAATAATTTGTAATTTAAGAGGTTATGAAAATTACGAACTTCCAAGACATATAAGTAATCAAATTTCACAAAAAAGCGTTGATACTTTAATTTTAAGTGCTCAAAAAAATTTTCATCTTGTTTCTAAATTTTATAAAAGAAAAAAACAAATTTTAGGTTTTAATAAATTAAAAGATTATGACAGATATGCACCTATTGGCAAAGAAGCCCATTTTGACTTTAAGGAAGCTAAAAAAATAGTTTTAAATGCTTTTGGAACTTTTTCTAAAGAATTTAAAGATATAGCACAAGAAGCCTTTGATAAAGGTTGGCTTGATGTATATCCAAAAAATAAAAAACAAAGTGGAGCATTTTCTCATCCAGCAACACCTGATTCTCATCCTTTTATTTTATTAAATTATACTAACCAAAGACGTGATCTTTTTACCCTTGCACACGAATTAGGACACACTATACACCAAAAACTTTCTTATAAAGTAAGTTTTTTAAACCAAAATACTCCTTTAACTACTTCTGAAATGGCTTCTGTTTTTGCTGAAATGCTTGTTTTTGATTATATTAAAGACAGACTTAATAAAGAAGAATTATTAGCCCTTTATGCAGCTAAAATTGAAGATATTTTTGCCACTTTTTATAGACAAATTAATTTTACTTGTTTTGAAAGACGTATTTATAAAGAAAAAAATGAATTAAGCAAAGATAAAATTGATAGAATTTGGCTTGAAGAATCTCAAAAAATGTTTGGAGATAGCGTTATTTTAACTAAAAACTATGCTTGCTGGTGGTCTTATATCCCTCATTTTATACATTCGCCATTTTATTGTTATGCTTATGCTTATGCACAACTTTTAGTCTTAGCTCTTTATGGACTTTATAAAAGCAATAAATGTTCTAATTTTAAAGAATTGTATCTTAAGATGTTAAGTTCAGGAGGTAGTATTAGCCCTAAAGATCTCATAGCTTCATTTGGTTTTGATATAGAAAGTAAAAATTTCTGGGAAATAGGCATTAAAGAAATTGAAAAATTAATTAATGATTTTATTAATTTTAAATAGTCTTTTATTTAAGGAAAAATTATGATAGAAAAGCTTTTGCAAGATAATGATTTTATAAAATTAATGCAACAACACTGCTATGAAATTATCCAAACTTTAATTGAAAAAAATATAGAATTTTCTATAGTTTGCAATACAAAATATATTCAGTTTAATCCCGAACTTCCTAAACATTTAGATCTAAGCGAAAATCCTTATACACTTTTTGCTTTAGCAGGATATACCTTTACTTCTATCAAATTAGATAAAGAATACATTCATTTTCATGCAGGATTTGGAGCAGATGATTTTGCTACTTTTGTTAAAGTTGATTTAGGAGCTATCACTCAAATCCAAATTGAAAATAATGCTATATTTATCAATTTTAGTTTCTATAAAAGAAAAGATGAAAATCTTGCCAAAAAATCAATAGATTTATTTTTAAATAATCCTAAAAATAAAGATATCTTTAAAAAATGATTTTTAAAGATTTAAACCAAAGCCAAAAAGAGGCTATTAAACATATAGATGGACCTATGCTTATTTTAGCAGGAGCAGGAAGTGGAAAAACAAAAACTATTACAACAAGACTTGCTTATTTAATTGATGAAGTTGGCATTCCTGCGCAAAATACTTTAACTTTGACTTTCACCAATAAAGCAGCTAATGTTATGAAAACTAGGGCTTTAAATTTGATGAAAAATTCCAAGAATCAAAATCCTTTATTATGCACTTTTCATAAATTCGGTCTTTTATTTTTAAGAATGCATATAGAAAAATTGGGGCGTAAAAATAATTTTATCATTATTGATACTGAAGATAAAAAAAAGATTATTAAAGAACTTATAAATGAAGATTTAAATGCTTCAAATCTTTCCAATTATATTTCATATTTAAAAAATCATTCTAAAAATGTAGAAATGGTTTTTAATGATTTAAATCTTTACAAAAATGAAGAGGAAAAATTTAAAAAATTTGAGAAATTAGCTCTTTGTTATAAAAATTATCAAAACTATCTTTTAAAAAATAATTTTGTTGATTTTGATGATTTATTAATGTTAAGCAATATAATTTTAGAAAGTGATCAAAATTTTGCCAAAGAACAAAGCACACTTTATCACTATATCACAGTAGATGAATATCAAGATACCAATGCTTTACAATATAAAATTCTAAAAAATCTTTGTTTAATACACGAAAATATTTGTGTCGTAGGTGATGATGATCAAAGTATTTATGGATGGCGTGGTGCAAAAATCGAAAATATTTTAAATTTTCAAAGCGAATTTAAAAATGTAAAACTTGTAAAACTTGAACAAAATTATAGATCAGTAGGAAATATCTTAAATGCTGCCAATAAACTTATAAAAAACAATGATAAAAGATTAGGTAAAGAACTTATTTGCACTAAAGATCAAGGAGAACAAATTAAGATCGATGAAGCGCAAGATGAAAAAGAAGAAAGTCTTAAAATAGCAAAACATATAAAAACATTACTCCAACAAGGAGTTGATGCCAGCGAGATTGCTGTTTTATTTCGCATTAATGCTCTTTCGCGCGCCTTAGAAGAGGCACTTAATAAAGAAAAAATTCCTTTTAAACTTTTAAGTGGAATTAAATTCTATGAAAGAGCTGAAATTAAAGATATTATTTCTTATCTTAGACTTCTAATCAATCTTAATGATGATTATTCTTTGAAACGTATCATAAATAGACCAAGAAGAAATTTTGGTTCTACAAGTTTAAAAAAATTAGAAGATTATGCACAAAAAGAAAAAATCTCATTATTTGAAGCTCTTAATAATCTTGATCAAAGCGAATTTTTTCCTAAAAAAACACAAAAAGAAATTCATCTTTTTTTAGAACACATAAAAGCTTTACGAGAATGTAGCAATTTAAAAGAACTCATTAATCAACTAGAAGAAAAAATAAAACTCAAAGATTTTTATCAAAATCAAGCAGATTCTGAAGATAAAATTTCTAATATTGATGAGTTTTATGCAAGTCTTAAAGATAAAATTAAAGAAGGATATTACGAAAATTTAGATGATATCTTAAATGAAATTGCACTTTTAAGTGATCAAGATGATCTTAGTGAAAAAAGCATTAATATAATGAGTATCCACTCAAGCAAAGGACTTGAATTTGATCATATTTTTATTATGGGATTAGAACAAGGTATATTTCCATTATTAAATGATACAAGCGATATTGAAGAAGAAAGACGCTTAGCATACGTTGCTATTACAAGAGCTAAAAAATATCTTTATCTTAGTTTTGCACATTCAAGATTTCATAAAGGCATAAGAATGCCATTTAAAAAAAGTCAATTTCTTGAAGAAAGCTGCTTAAATCTTAAAAATTTAAAAAAAGAAAGTATTTCACAAGGACATATTTTACAAGAAAAAGAAATAGGATTTAAAAAAGGAGATTTAATTAAACATAAAATTTTTGGGATAGGAAGAATTATTGAGGTTCAAAAAAGTAAAAATGAAGAAAAACTCAGTATTAATTTTGGTGGTATCACTCGTAATATCTTATCTTCTTTTGTGGAAAAAATAGTATGAATAAACTTTTTGTCGGCTATAAACCAAGCGGAATGAGTTCAAATGCTTTTTTAAATTCTATTAAGAAAAAATATAAAGTAAAAAAAGCAGGTTATTCAGGAACGCTTGATCCCTTTGCTAAAGGGGTTTTAATTATAGCTTTTAATCAATTTAGCAAACTTTTTCGCTTTCTAAAAAAAACTCCAAAAATTTATAGGGCTACTCTTTGGCTTGGGGTTAAGTCTTTAAGCTTAGATGATAAAAATATCACACAAGTAAAAATAATCAATTCTTACAATCTTGATTTTTTAGAGAAAATTAAAAATGAACTTTTAGGAGAAATTGAATTTATCCCTCCTCAATTTAGTGCAAAAAGAATTCAAGGTAAAAGAGCTTATGAATTTGCAAAAAAAGGACAAAATGTAGAACTTAAACCTTGTAAAATGTATATTTATGAATGTAAAATTTTACATTATAATCATCCTTTTTTAACTATAGAACTTTCAGTGAGCGAAGGAGCTTATATTAGATCTTATTGTGAAATTTTTGCTAAAAAAATAGGAATAAATGCAACATTAAGTGCTCTTGAACGTATTAAAGAAGGTGAGTTTTTTTATAACAATGAAAAAAGTTTAAATGTGCTACAATATTTAAATTTAAAAAAAAATTTCCTTAAAGATAGCGATAAATTAGAAAATGGAATAAAAATTGATATCAAAGAATTAACATATCAAGAAAATGGTACTTACTATCTTGAAGAAAAAAATTTTTTTTCAATTATTAACATTGAAAATAATAAAGTAAATTACATTTTAAATAAGGTTGCAAAATGTTAATATTATCACGAAAAGAAAATGAAAGTATAAAAATTGGTGAAGATATAGAAATTAAAATTGTTCAAACTGGAAAAGGTTATGCAAAAATAGGCATAGAAGCACCAAAATCCTTAATGATACTTAGAAAAGAACTCATTACACAAATTAAAGATGAGAATTTACATTCAGTTGTCCAAAAAGAAATCAAACTTGATGATCTTAGCAAGAAACTAAAAAAATGAAAGCTTATGCTAAAGCAAATATTTTTTTAAAACTTATTGGCTTAGATAAAAGATCTTATCATTTATTAAAATCTCGTTTTATTTTAATAGAAGATCTTTTTGATGAACTTTTAATCATAAATCAAAAAACACAAGAAGGATTTGAGCTCATTAGCGATTTTGTATGCGAAAATAATATCATCGAAAAAGCTTATCATTTGCTTTGCAATTATGGATATAAATCTGAATTAGAAGAATTTTTTAAAAACAAAAGTCTTAAGCTCATCAAAAATATCCCAACTTGTGCAGGTCTTGGCGGAGGAAGCTCAGATGCGGCAAGTTTTTTACTAATGATGAATGAAGAATTAAATTTAAAAATTTCTAAAGAAAAACTTATAAATTTAAGCTTGCAATTAGGTAGTGATGTGGCTTTTTTCTTAAGTGGTTATAAAAGTGCCAATGTTAGCGGTTGTGGAGAGATTATCGAAGAAATTTATGATGATATTCCAAATTTAGAATTTGCTTTCCCAGAAATTCGCTGCCATACAAAAGAGGTTTATAAACAATTTGATAAAACTTCTTTTGATTTTTCAAAAAATTTTGAAGAAGCTAAAAACTATGAAAAATTAAATACTAAAGAGCTTTTAGAAAGATTTAATAATTTCAAGCTTAATGATTTATTTACTCCTTGTGTAATTTTATATCCTAAAATGAAAGAATATTTAACTAATAATTTTTTCTTAAGCGGTAGTGGAAGTAGTGTTTTTAAGGTTAAAAAATGAAAAAAAATATTGCAAGAAATAAAAAAGCTTTATTTGATTATACTATTTTAGAAACCTTTGAAGCTGGAATTGTTTTAAAAGGGAGTGAAGTTGTAGCATTAAGACAAGCTAGGACAAATCTAAAAGATTCTTTTGTTCGCATTATTAAAGGGGAGCTTTATTTACTTAATGCCCATATTTCTCATCTTAATACAACACATTCTCATTACAAACATGAAGAAAGGGCGCCAAGAAAACTTCTAATGCACAGAAGACAAATAGACAAACTTTTAGGAAAGGTAAGTGTAGAAGGTTATGCTTTAGTGATTTTGGATCTATACTTTAATATTAAAAATAAAGTTAAGGCAACCTTAGCATTAGCTAAAGGAAAAAATTTACATGATAAACGTGAAACTTTAAAGAAAAAACAAGCTGATTTAGAGGCAAAAATGGCTATAAAAAATTATAAAGGATAAAGATGAAAAATAAATATACTTTATTAGTTTTATTATTACTAGGTTATTTTATCAGTGCTTGTTCTAATAATGAAGAAAAAATTCAAAATGATTTTTTATTTAAAGAATATAATCAAGGTGATAAAATTGTTTTAAATAGCGTAAATGGTGGAAGTAAAACTTTAATAAGAACTCAAAAAGGTTTTATCATAGAAGGAGATGAAAATAAAGTACTTATGTTTGATTTTTTTGGAACTTTTTGCACACCTTGTAAAGAAGAAGCACTTGAACTAAGCACTTTATGGAAAAATAACACTAAACAATTTTTTATTATAGGCTTAACACATTTTGAAGATGTAAGTGATGCTGAAGTTAAAAAATTTGCTGATGATTATGGAGCTTATTATTTTTTAAGTAATTCTAATGAAAATAGTAGAATTATTGCACAAATTTTAAAAGATATTAATTATCAAAGCATGGAACAACTTCCTTTTAAAGTCGTTTTAAAAAATGGAATTTATCAAGAATTAACTGATTATTGGAATGAAGGTAAAAAAACTTATTTTTATTTAGGAAAAATTCCTACAAGCTTAATGCAACAAGATTTAAATTTAATTTATGAGAAAAAATAATGGCAAAAACTCAAATTTTAGAACATACAAAATTAAAAGAACCAAAAATGTTTAAAGTTTTACTTTTAAATGATGATATTACTACGATGGATTTTGTTATAGAAATTTTAATGAATATTTTTCATCATAGTTTTGAAGTGGCTAATAATATTATGCTTGAAGTTCATTGCAATGGTTCAGGTGTATGCGGAATTTATACGCAAGAAATTGCCCTTTCAAAGCAAAAACAAGTTTCAAATGCTGCCTTAATGGCTAATTTTCCATTAAAAACTAGAGTAGAAGAAGAATGAAATATCAAGAAGAATTAAAAAAATTTTTAGAAAATGCTAAACACCTAAGTAGTATAAATCATCACGAATTCGTTACTTGCGAACACGTATTATTTGTTCTTTTAAAATTAAGTGAAAACTTTAAAGAAATATTTAATGAACTAGGCAATAATGATTTTACACTTTTAGAAAATGAACTCAAAAATTATATTGCTCAAAAAAATCAAATTTTAAATAAAGAAGTTATACCTGAATTTTCTTTAGTGTTAGAAGAAATTTTATTTAAAGCCAAAAAAGAAAATCCTTTACAAGAAATCACAATTATTGACTTTTTAGACCAACTTTTACAAGATGATAGAACCTATTGTAATTTTTTACTTCAAAAATATGGTTTAAATCTTGATAAAATTCAGCAAATTAAAAATTCAAGTCAATTAGATAATCTTAATACCTTTGCAAGTGATTTAATAACCTTAGCAAAAGAAGGAAAAATAGATCCTTTAATTGGTAGAAATTTTGAACTACAAAGAATTATACAGATTCTTTGCAGACGCAAAAAAAATAACCCTATTTTAGTAGGAGAAGCTGGAGTTGGTAAAACAGCTATTGTGGAAGGATTAGCCTTAGCAATTTATGAAAAAAAAGTTCCTAAACAATTACTTGATGTAAAAATTTATAGCCTTGATTTAGCCAGTCTTTTATCTGGAACAAAATACAGAGGAGATTTTGAAAAAAGAATTAAAGATATTTTAAACGAACTTAGTTCTATACCTAATGCTATTTTATTTATAGATGAAATTCATACTATTGTTGGAGCTGGAGCTGGAAATGATTCTTATACTGATTTTTCCAATCTTTTAAAACCAGCTCTTAGTAATGGGGGATTAAAATGTATTGGTGCTACAACATTTATAGAATATAAAAATACTTTTGATAAAAATAAAGCCTTGAGCCGTCGTTTTGCTAAAATTGATATTGATGAACCTACAGAAGCTGAATGTTTTCTTATACTTCAGGGTTTAAGACCTAAATATGAGAAATTTCATAATATAAAATTTAATGATGATATACTCAAATCAAGTATAAAATGGAGTAAAAAATTTTTTAATGATAAATTCTTGCCAGATTGTGCTATTGACCTTATTGACGAACTAGGTGCTTCATTTGCACTTGAAAAAAAAGCGAAGAAAAATGCAACTTTAAAAGATTTAGAACTAACATTAGCAAAAATGACTAAATCTCATAAAATTTTTGAATTTGATCAAAATAGTGCCTTAATCAAACTAGCTTCTAATTTAAAATCTGTTATTTTTGGACAAGATGAAGTTATTGATAGTGTTTGCAAAACCCTTAAACAAAGTTATGTAGGATTTAAAAATCAAAACACACCAAAAGGAGTTTTTCTTTTTACTGGTTCAAGCGGAGTAGGAAAAACAGAACTTTGTAAAAATTTAGCTAAATTTTTAGGACTTCATTTAGAAAGATTTGATATGAGCGAATATGCTGAAAAACACGCTCTAAGCAAACTTATAGGATCTCCTGCTGGATATATTGGTTATGAAGATGGCGGGATTTTAAGCAATGCAATTAGAAAAAATCCTTTTAGTGTAGTTTTATTTGATGAAATTGAAAAAGCTCATCCTGATCTTAGTAATACTTTTTTGCAAATATTTGATAATGCAAGCTTAACAGATAATAGTGGAATGAAGATAGATTTTCAAAATACTATTATTATTATGACTTCAAATCTTGGCTTAAAAGATTATAATGAATTAGGTTTTCTAAGTCAAAAAGAAGAAAAAAATAATAGAGCTATCAAAGATTTTTTTGCCCCTGAATTTATCAATCGTATCGATAAAATTTTACACTTTAATGATTTAAATGATGATATCTTAAGTAAAATTGTTCAAAAAGAAATTAGTGAAATTTCAAAGAATTTGGCTATTACTTTAGACATTGACACAAAAGCTAAAATTTATCTAGCTAAAAAAGCTTATAATAAAGAATTCGGAGTCCGATTACTAAAACGCATTATAGCTGAAGAAATCGGAGAAAAAATAAGTGATGAAATTCTCCAAGGAAAACTTAAAAGCGAAAAAATAAAAATCAAACTTAATAAAAATGGAAAACTTCAATTTATATACTAAACTTTTAAAAGCTCCAAAAGATAGTCCTGTATTTTTAACCTCCAAATTGGAAGAAGAATTTATACTTAAGGCTTATACTTTTGGATTATTTCCTTGGACTAGTAATCCAGTAACTTGGTGGTGTCCAGATCCTAGATGTATTCTTTTACCCGAAGAAATTCATATACAAAAAAATATGAAAAAATTTTTTAAAAAATATAGCATTAAACTTAATTTTAATTTTTTAAATTTAATAAAACTTTGTAAAAATACTAGAGAGCAAAGCTGGATAAATGATGATTTTATATACACATATACCAATCTTTTTAATCTAGGATATGCCCACTCTTTAGAAGTTTATAAAGATGATATTTTAGTAGGTGGAATTTATGGACTAATAATAGGAAAGGTATTTTTTGGTGAAAGTATGGTAGGAGTAGAAAAAAATGTATCAAAAATAGCCTTAATTAAGCTATGTGAATTATTAAAACCTTATGATTTTTTAATAGATTGCCAAGTTTATAATTCCCATTTAAAATTCATGGGAGCTAAAAATATTCCAAGAGAGCGATTTTTAAAAATATTAAGCGAGAAAATTCAACTAAATAGTGGATTTAAAAATTTTAAAAATCTTTTATAACTATTTTTTATATTTATAATTTATTACATATTTAATAAATTATAATTTATATAAATTTGCTAATCCTAATAAAATCATTTTAATACCCATTGCCACTATAAAAACTTGAACTATTCTAGAAAAAACATGTAGAATAAGTTTTCCAAAAATTTTTTCTATTGTTGCCGCAAAATGAAATAAAAAAAACATAAACATAAAAGCTAAAATAGTAGCACCTAATGCTATTTCTAAACCACTATCTTCACGAATAACTATAACAGCAGCTAAAGTTCCAGGTCCCACAAGCATAGGAAATGCCATAGGAATAAGGCTTTTTCTTAAAAAATCTTTTTCACTTAAATCTTGGTAATATGAAAAATCCTCAACAACAATCGAAGTAGAAAAAAGCAAATTTCTAATTGCCATAATCATAAGAATTAAGCCACCAGCTATTCTTAAATGATCCAAATCAATTCTAAAAATATAAATCATTAAATAAGATCCAGAAAATAAAAAAACAAGAACAATTAAACAAGCAGTATAAAGAATATTTCTAAAAAGTTTTTTACGCATAGAAGTTGGCAAACCTTCACTCATAGCAATAAACTGTGTTAAATTTCCAAAAGGATTTAATACAGCAAGCAAAGCAATAGCAGAAACTAATATTAAATGAAATTCTGATTCTAATTCGGCAAACATCTCAAAGCTTAATTATAACAATTATTTAATATTATTAGTAATTTTTACCAAATCACCTTTTGCAAAAGGTTTTAAATCTTTATATGATATCTTAAAAAAATCCAAATTTCTTCCAACCTCTGCCAATAAAATGCGTAAATTAATATAAAGACTATCTTCCTTAAAGGATACATCTTGTTCAAGAATGTTAAAATTATAATTATTTTTAAAAAAATCTAAATTAGCCAAATCATATCTTTTATGAATTTCAAAATAATTCTTAAGTTTTTTTGTAATTAATTTCTTAAAGGCAATATTGTTTTTAACAAGATCTTTTAAAATATAAGTTTTTATTTTTTTATTTTTAAGATCAAGTGCAAAACCGCTCTCATAAAAAGAAGGATGAGCTGCAAAACTATAAGAATAGCTTACAAAATTATCAAAAAACATCATATCTTTGGTAATATAAGTAATTTTTAAAGTATTATTAAAATCTTTGCCATATACATTAAGAAAATCTTTTTTAAAAAAATTATCTTCATCTTGTAAAATTTTTTCTAAACTTTTATCTAAAGTTATAGAATTTAAATCTTTATTAAATTTCTGATTTTCAAAACTACCTAAAGTAATATTTAAATCTGGTATAAAAAATAAATTATTATTATAAGAATTTAATGCTTTAACT
>NZ_JAENKS010000260.1:0-386 GCF_016598975.1 Campylobacter sp. 2018MI34 | reverse complement strand
TACCAATGCCGCAATCTGTCCCAGCGTATTGGCAATCGCGTAAATAACCATCAGCGAATTACCCATACCATAATACTCACCCAGTTTCTGGAAGGCGTAATATTGACCATTCGTCATCAGATCATCTGGAATATGCCGGGAGTCAAACATCATTCCCATAGCCAGCGATCCGAGAATCGCACATACCGCCACCATAACAGCCAGAACGAGCATCCCTTTCGGAAATTCTTTGCCCGGATTACGTGTCTGATTAACGTATGGCGAAATTTTCTCCGCGCCGCCCACGGCAAAGACCAGCATGGAGATCGTGGTAATGTAGGTAAAATCAATGTGCGGGATAAACGATTCCCAGGTGATATTAGTTGTCGCTATCTGCACATCCGTAA
>NZ_JAENKS010000259.1:0-386 GCF_016598975.1 Campylobacter sp. 2018MI34 | reverse complement strand
AACCTTTTAAAAGATTAAATGCTTTAAATAAAAATAAACAAGATGAATTATTACTTAAAGCTTATGCAAAAATTACAAAAGCCATAAAACATTCTAATACTTTTAAAAATGATTGTTTAAAAGAATATAATGAAATCAATGAGCTTTATTTAAAGCTAAATCATACAGATAATCAAGATTTAATTGATCTTATAATACAAAGAATTGATAAGTATAAAATAAAAACTGAAGACTTAAAAGAGCTTGCTCAAGCTGTTGGAGCTTTTTTAATCCAATTTGAATTAAATTTAGCTAGAATTTATGTCTTAAAAGTAAAAACAAAAGAAGATTCTTTTAATAAATCTTTAATTTGGATTAAAGAACATTTAGAATGGCTTAAAATGATA
>NZ_JAENKS010000258.1:0-387 GCF_016598975.1 Campylobacter sp. 2018MI34 | reverse complement strand
AGTTTGAAGTTGGCCGCTATTTCGTCGCGAGTCAGACCTTCATTGGCCATGCGCAGAGTCTGGTCATTGATATAACGATACAGGTCTCGCTGGCTTTTCAGCAGACCAACAACATTCTCGTTACCCCAGGTCGGCCAGTGGTGCTGGGCCATAATAATTTCAGCTTTGTCACCCCAACGCACTATAGCTTCGTTGATATATTTCGACCACGGCAACGGCTCACGAATTTTTGCGCCGCGTAGCGAGTAAGTGTTATGCAGGGTGTGAGTGACGTCCTCTGCGGCTTCGATGAGTTTCTTCTCTTCGATGAACCACAGCATTTCCGAAGGGGCTTCCGAACCAGGGGCCAGCATAAAGTCGTAAGTCAGGCCATCAATCACTTCTTTC
>NZ_JAENKS010000257.1:0-387 GCF_016598975.1 Campylobacter sp. 2018MI34 | reverse complement strand
CCTTCATACTCTTAAATCAGTAGGTATTGAAATTTCGGAGGCTGAAATCGGAGTAAAGTTTGAAGAGGCTACCAAAACGATTTTGGAGCAGCTTGACTTAGTTGTTGACGAAGAGCTCCGAAAATCCATAAATACTAGCAAAGACAAAACCGATATCATTATTTCGATTAGTGATGATGACATTATTATTGGTGAGGCGAAGACTTGTAAAAATGGAGATTTCGCAAAATACTCTACTACTTCAAGACAGATCAAGGCTTATGTCACCCGCTGTGAAAATCAGGGGAAAAGAGTTGCACAGGTACTTATTATCGCACCAAGTTTTTCACAGGATTTTATTGAATCAGCAGAAATGGATACAGAGGTAAATATTTCACTGTTGACGGC
>NZ_JAENKS010000256.1:0-388 GCF_016598975.1 Campylobacter sp. 2018MI34 | reverse complement strand
GTATTCAGGTCAGCAGTGGGTAAAGTCTGATTCATCACATTGTCTCCTCATCGTCACGACTGCCGGGTCAGCCAGGTCATTTCCCGGAGGAGCGAAGCTCCTTCTGCCGTCCGGGTCTTAGGGTATTTCCCCGCAGTGGACCTTTCCGATGGGGGCCCGTTTACCGCCTCACGGGACAGCTGTCCGGGGGCGGACGCAAAATTTTTTGCCGGGTTCATGGCTAAAAATTTTGTGGCCGGTGCATCTCACCCTGGACAGATGGAACGGGAGGGGGTTACGTCTGCCCCCCGGAAAGTCCACAGCGGGAAACAGGCCGCAGGGGTGGCGGCAGGAGGGAGGACTGCTGCGCCATCAGGCGCAGTTTCCTCACACACCGTCAGGTGTGCAG
>NZ_JAENKS010000255.1:0-389 GCF_016598975.1 Campylobacter sp. 2018MI34 | reverse complement strand
GATCATGGCCAAAGAACAAACGGACCGTACGACATTAGATCTGTTCGCGCAGGAGCGTCGCCCGGGACGACCCAAAACTAATCCGCTCTCGCGTGATGAACAGTTACGTATTAATAAACGTAATCAGCTTAAGCGTGACAAAGTTCGCGGGCTTAAGCGTGTCGAACTGAAACTGAACGCTGATGCCGTTGACGCTCTGAACGAGCTGGCTGAGGCACGCAACATGAGTCGCAGTGAACTCATCGAAGAGATGCTGATGAACCAACTCAGCGCATTGCGCGGTCAGGCATAGTCTGAATTTCTGCTCTAAATCATAAATCGTGTAGCACAGAGTGCAGTCCTGCGTGTTTGCTGTTTCCGCATGCCAGACTGTTCTGCTATGATTGCCC
>NZ_JAENKS010000254.1:0-389 GCF_016598975.1 Campylobacter sp. 2018MI34 | reverse complement strand
GAAGTGGAGTATACAGCAGTATTGTTTGAAGAGTACGTCCTGAACATATTGTCCATAAAATTACAATTATCCGCGTTGTTGCTTCTCGTCTTTGCGGATGAAAATTGTCCTCGGTAGTTAAACACACCGAATTTGTACCATAAGCCAGGATTTTACTCAAAGTCTTTGCAATTCTTTACCCACTCCGTTTGATTTTGGTTAGTTTATTGCAAAGCCTTTCACCTTTATTATAAATATAAAGAAAATTTCGGAGTCACCATGGCTAAACCCATCATTACCCTGAACGGGTTAAAAATTGTCATCATGCTGGGCATGCTGGTGATCATATTGACAGGCGTGCGCTTCGCCGCCGACATTATTGTGCCCTTTATTCTGGCCCTGTTTATTGC
>NZ_JAENKS010000253.1:0-389 GCF_016598975.1 Campylobacter sp. 2018MI34 | reverse complement strand
GTCCACAAATGCAGAACCTCATCCAGCGGCGCATGGGCTAAATCCGTTACCGTTGGGAAGCGCGCCATAAAGCGCTCAAAATAAGGGATAACGGTCGCAACCTGAGTTTGTTGCAGCATTACCTCAGAGAGCCATACTTTGTAAGGCGTCTTATCAATTTGCCAGGGCAGCGTTTTCCGCCCGTATTTGTCGTACCAGCTCAAAACCTGAGCCGAGAATTGAGACGCTTGCATGATTACCGTTTCATTATTGCCGGGGGCAAGATTGCAGCACAGCGGCAACGGGGTGTAAACCGGAACTTTCCGCTGCTCACTTTCTTCCTTTACTTGCATCCGGCAACTAACTTTGGATAATGCCCGTTTTCAGAACTCAAACACAGCAGACTAAAC
>NZ_JAENKS010000025.1:0-21801 GCF_016598975.1 Campylobacter sp. 2018MI34 | reverse complement strand
AAAATAAAAACTAATCAGTTTAATATAATAATCTTTGAAAGAATAAAAATAAAACTATTAAATAATATTAGTTTTATTTTTAAATTTAAAATATATTGGAGCTTTATTTATATAAAAAATATTTTTTTTGGTTTTTAGATTGTTTTTTAAATAATTTAAATTATATAAGGTTTATATTGGATAATAAAATAATAAATAACAAAAAGATAAAAATATATATAAAATTTTAAAATATCATAAAATTAAAGTTACAAATATTTAATCAATTTGAAAATCTATCTTAATAATTGTAAAAATTAACATAGGTTTATAATTTACATTTGGTTTTTTGTTACAATCAAATCAAAAAGGAAGTTTTTATGAAAGTTACAAAATGGAGCAGGGCGGATTTTAGCCCAAAGGAAGTTAAAATCAATATTTTAATCGACAATGAAAGTGGTAAGGAAATTCAAATTTTAATGGCTAAAGATAGCATCATGAAAGAACATAAGGCTCCATTTGCTATACATGTTCAGGTTTTAAGCGGTAAAATTTGGTTTGAAGTAGAAAATAAGAAATTAGAACTAAATGCTTTAGATATGATAAGCTTAGCAGCAAATGTGTCTCATTCTTTAGGTGGAATACAAGATTCTATTATAAGGCTTAGTTTAAGTAAATTTGATAGCATTCAAAGGGTTAGTGCTGTGCTTAAGAAGCCTTAATGCAATTTATGACTTGTTTAAATGATTGATCACAGGATCTGTTTTGTGAATGGCTAAAATATTGATCCCAGATTGGAAAATTTCATATTCTAAATTTTTTAATTTATCAATGATATCTTGAGAATTTGATTTAATAATTTCAATCTGTAATATAGGTTTAAAAGTTTTAAGATGGTTTAGACAACCAAGTAAAACTTCTTGTTCCATACCTTCTACGTCTATCTTAATAAAATCAAGTCTTTTAAAAGCAAAGCTATCAAGTTTTAGATAAGGAACTTTTTCTTTTTTTTGAGGCATTTGTCCTATGAATTCGTTATTTGATTTTAGCTCCAAACTACCAAAAGAGGCTTTTTGGGTATAATCTGGAACTAAAATTTCAAGCTCTTTTTGATTTTTATGGGGATTGCCAATAGCCGCGTGTATTGCTTTTGCGTTAAAGCAATTATTAATTGCTATATTTCCTGCTAAAGCATAAAAAAGTCTTTCTTGTACTTCAAAAGCTAATACCTCCCCCCAATCTTGCATTTCTATAGCCCATTTGATAGTATGAGCACCGATATTTGCACCGCAGTCTATCGCAAAAACATTATCTTTATAATATTTTCTACGCAATTTTAAAAGAGTAAGGCAAAGATCAATTTCTTCTGGATCAAAACTGCCATAATTTAAAAATTGAAAACCAACTCCATAACTTCCCTTTGGTGTATCGTGTCTATCTAGATGATTGATGATCATTGTTCCATTGTTTGTGGCAGCTAATATAAAGGGTAAAGGTCTTTTCATAATATTACTTATAATTTGTGATAAAATGACTTATTTTTTCTAAGCCTTTTGTAATGAGTTCATTGCTAGTGGCATATGAAAGTCTAAAATATCCATCCATGCCAAATCCTATGCCTGGAACAACAGCAACTTTTTCTTGCTCTAATAGTTTTTGACAAAATTTCATAGAATCTTTTTCGATTTTTTGTATATTTACAAAAAGATAAAAAGCACCCTCTGGTTTATATACACTAATTTTTGGAGTATTGTTTAGTATACTTAGAGCTAGATTGCGACGTTTTTCAAAGATTTGACGCATTGATTCTATATCTTTATCGCAATCTCCATTTAAGGCCGGGATAGCTGCGTATTGAGAGATGGAGCAAATGTTTGAGGTGCTTTGTCCTTGAAGTCTTTTAACAGCTGAAATTAAGTCTTTATTTTTACTGGCCATATAACCAAAACGCCATCCTGGCATAGCTCCGCATTTGCTAAGTCCATTTATAGTTACAGTGCGTTTTAACGCATCTTCGCTTATACTTGCAAAAGCTGTAAAATCAAAATTATCATAACGAAGTTTTTCATAAATTTCATCGCTTAATACTACGATATTTGTGCCTTCTAAAACTTTGGCAATTTGGGTTAGTTCTTCTTTGGAGTAAATTGAGCCTACGGGATTTGATGGAGAGTTTAACATCAATACTTTAGTTTTATCACTAATGCTATTTTTAAGTTGTTGCGCTGTGATTTTAAAGCCATTTGATTCTAAAGCTTTTATAAATACAGGCTTGCCTCCGGCAAATTTTACCATTTCAGGATAGCTTACCCAATAAGGAGTAGGGATAATAACTTCATCACCTTCTTCAACAAGACATTCTATACATTCAAATAAAGAATGTTTTGCACCAACGTTTGTGATAATTTCATTTATTTCATAATCAAGATTGTTATCTCTTTTGAGTTTGGTTTGTATAGCTTTTAAAACTTCATTTAAACCTACAACAGCAGTATATTTTCCGCAACCTTTTTCAATAGCGACTATAGCAGCATCTTTTATGGCTTTTGGTGTGTCAAAATCAGGTTCTCCGGTTGAAAGACTTATGATATCTTCGCCTTTGGCTTTAAGCTCATTTGCAAGTGTGGCAATAGCTAAAGTGATAGATTCTTCTAAAACTTTAGATCTTTTTGTAAGCATTTTTATCCTTTAATTTTTTATTTTATTCTATCAAAAAAATATATTTGAGCATTGAAAAAATATAAAAAACTCTAATTAAAATCAAAAATGTGGTAAATTGGTAATATTTGTTAAATAAGTAAGATATAACTTAAGATTTTTACTGAGAATTTAATATAAGTAGTATTTTACTGCTTATATTAACTTTCTTTTCCATCTATGCTTTTTAAATAACCATTGTCATTTAAGAAAAGATATAATTCTCCTAAGATATGTTTTTTTTGTTTTTCATCTACTAGTTTTGAATTAGTGATTCTTTCATTTAATATATCCATAATAGCGTGTATATCATAGTCTAGATCTTCTAAAGTATCAAGAATAGATTGTGCTTCTATAATGCTTTCTATTTCATAGGATTTTTGATTTATGCTAATTGTTGCTTCGGTTGGATGGGTAAAAAGATTGTGCTTCATTCCTAAAACTTCTTGATAAGCACCTACTAAGAAAAATCCTAAGAAATAATTTTCTTTTTCTAAATCTACATCGTGTAAGAATAAAGGTTTGTCTTTAGAATATGCGATTTCTCCATCACTATCACAAGTTATATCCCAAATGCTTGCACTTCTTGTAGGTTTTTTGTCTAATCTATCAAGAGGCATTATAGGGAAATTTTGATTTAGGCCCCAAAAATCAGGCATACTTTGAAAAAGTGAAAAATTGATTAGATATCTTTCTTGCACTTCATCTTGTATAGCGAGTAAATCTGTGGTATTTTGTTTATCTCCTACTAATAGTATGGCTTTTTTTGTGATTAGATGAGTTAGAATTTCGGCATTGGATCTATCTTGTAAATCTACATAACCTAAATCAAAAAGGGTTAAAATGCTTTCTAGATGATCTATGCTATCATGTAAATATTCTAAGGCATTGGAAGGTTTTATGCTTTTGTAAAGATCATAAAGCTCGTCGATAAGCTTGGGATTTGTTTTTTTAAGCAAAAGTTTGCTTTCTGTGTATTCTTGTGAGAAAAGCTCTAATACAGGGGCAATTAATACAGCGTGATTTGCAGCTACAAAACGACCGCTTTCTATAAAAATATCAGGTTCAAGATCTTTTTTTTGTTCGGCAATATTTTTTAAGATAAAAACAACGTCGTTGGCGTATTCTCTTAGAGTATAATTTCTGCTTTTATCATTTTTAAATTGAGAGTATTCTACGGCTAAGCCTCCGCCAAGATTAATGGCTTTTAAATTTTTTGCTCCCATTTTTCTAAGTTCGGTATAAATATTTCCCACTTCATTAAGAGCCTTTTTTAAAGGGTGAATTTCTGTAATTTGCGATCCTAGATGAAAATGAATCATAGTAAATTGATCTAAAAGTTTGTTTTCTTTTAATAAATTGATAGCTTCTATAAGCTCAGTTGAAGTAAGACCAAATTTTGAATTAATTCCTCCGCTTTTTGCCCAAATTCCAACTCCTGCTGAATGAAGACGCACTCTTAAGCCTATATTTGGTTTTGGTTTAAAACGCTCTTTTGCTATATCAATGATGGCTTTTAGTTCATTAAGTCCTTCTATGGTTAAGGTGATATTATGTCCCATTTCAGCAGCTATAAAACCTATATTGATAAGTTCTCTATCTTTAAAGCCATTAACTGTAATAGGTGCTTTTTCATTATTGTAAGCCATAGCAAGTAAAAGTTCAGCCTTGCTACCTGCTTCTAATCCATAATTATAATTTTTTCCAAGTCTGACAAGATTTTTAACAAAACCTGGGTATTGATTTACTTTTAGGGGATAAACAGCGTTAAAATTTCCTTTATAAGAGAATTCTTTTCTAGCTTTATCAAAACTTCCATAAATATTTTCAATTTGTTTTTGTATAAGGTGTGGAAAACGTAAAAGCAAAGGACCTTTATAGCCATCATCACGTAGAGATTTAACTATATCGATAATGGCTGGATTTTCTCCATGATTGATACATACTTTACCATTTTTAATGATAAAATTATTATCTCCCCAAATGTCAATGCCGTAATTTGTCATAATACATTCTCCAAATTTTTAATTAAAATTTGCTCTTCTTTTTTTGTATTTAAATTTTTATAGAATAAACTTTCATTTTTTGCTTCATTTTCCCCCATGCAAAGAAAGATTAAATTTTGATTTTTATCAGCTAATTCTAAATGTTTAGCAAGTTTTTTGGCTTCATAACTTAGAATGACTTTATGTTTTTTTCTAAGTTGTGTTGCGAGTTTTAAAAGTTTTGTTATGTATTTTTCATCCATAGAGCAAAGATAAATTCCTTCTCTTTGTAATTTTTCTTCTTTTTGTTCTAAGATAGCGATAATTCTTTCTATACCCATAGCAAAGCCAACGCCAAAACCGCTTTTTCCATCAAGGTATTCAATAAGTTTATCATAACGACCCCCACCTGCAATAGCAGCTTTTGCGCCAATTTCATCACTAATAAATTCAAAAGCTGTTTTAGAGTAATAATCAAGCCCTCTTACTAATTTAGGATCTATTTCAAAATTTACATTATTTTCTTTTAAAATTTTTTGCAAAATTTCAAAATCTTTTTGACAAGAAGAGCATAAATTTTCACTTAAAAGTGGAGCATTTGTGAGTAAATTTTGGCAGTGTTCATTTTTGCAATCTAAAACACGGATAGGGTTTAAACTTTTTCTACGCAAACAATCTTCGCAAAAACCTTCTTTAGAATCTAAAAATCGCACTAAATTTGTGCGGTATTTTGGCATACACTCTAAACAACCTAAGGAATTAATAAGTAATTTAAATTTGATATTTAAGCGTGAAAAAATTTCTACTAACATTAAAATGATACTTGCATCTTCATAAACACTTGCATTTCCAAAGCTTTCAACTCCAAATTGATGAAATTCTCTTAAGCGTCCTTTTTGTGGTCTTTCGTAGCGAAACATAGAACCATGATAAAACCAACGTTTTATAGCATTATTTTTATCCATTTTTTTTTCTATATAAGCGCGCACCACTCCAGCAGTTCCTTCAGGACGCATACAAACGTGATTTTGGCCTTTATCGATAAATTCATACATTTCTTTACCTACTATATCAGAGCTTTCTCCTACGCTTCTTTTAAAAAGAGTGCAAAGTTCTAAATGTGGAATGTTGATAAAGCTAAAACCATAGTTTTTTGCAACTTCTTCGCAAGTTTTAATCACTTTTTCATAGTAATATGCATCTTTATCTAATAAATCTTTCATTCCTTTTAAAGCATTTATCATTTTAAAAATTCCTTTATTTGTTGATGTAGATTTTCTTTTGAATTATCAGCATTTAATTTTAAGAGTTTAAAATCGATTTTTTCTTTTAAAAAATTTAGAGTTTCTTCAAGCTCGTTTTGGACATTTAGAAAATAATCAATACCGCGTTTTTCTATACTATCTAACTTTTTTTTACTTAAGCGTTCTTTTATAAGTTCTTTGTGAGCTTTTAAAAAAATTATTTTTTGCGGGAAGTGGTAATTTAAGGCAAAAGCGTTAAATTCAAAAAGTAAATTTTTGTCAAAAGCTTTATTAGTATAAGCTATACCTGAGATAAAACTACGATCAGAAATGATTAATTTGTCTTGATTTTTTTTTAAGACTTCATCGTAATGCTGGGCACGATCTGCTAAAAAAAGCAAAAGCTCAGCTTTTTTATCGATTTTATGAGATTTGTTTAGTAAAAGTTCTCTTAAATGTTTGCCAAGTTCTGTTCCACCTGGTTCAGCTGTAAAAATAGCGTTTTTAAAACATTTTTTTAAAAGTTCAATTTGAGTGCTTTTTCCTACGCAATCAATGCCTTCAAATACTACATACAAGTTTCATCCTTTAAAAAAGGTAAAATTTCTTTAGGTACTAAAGTGCTTACATCGCCATTATGTGTAATAATCGATCTTACTATAGAGCTTGAAATAAAAGCATTTTTTAAATTTGGCATTAAATAGACGGTTTCTAAATCTTTGCATAAAGAATTATTTGCATAACCCATTTGAAGTTCATATTCAAAATCGCTTACAGCCCTTAAGCCTCTAATTATGATATTTACATCAAGTTTTTTTGCTAAATCTACAAGTAGGGTATCAAAACTAACAATTTCTATATTTTTTAAATTTTTTGTAGCAATATAGGCTAAATTTTGTCTTTGTTCTAATGTAAAATGAGGCTTTTTATGTTCGCTTTTTGCAATGGCAACTATAACTTTATCAAAAATTTTAAGTGCTCTTTTAATCACATCTAAATGCCCATTGGTAATAGGATCAAAAGTTCCTGGATATAAACAAGTCATTTTATTTTTATCCTTTTATTTTAAATTTTTTCCCATCTTTTGTATAAATTATGCTCAATATCTAAAAGATCAAGCCATTTTCCTATGATAAAATTATCAAGATCTTCTAGACTTTTTATTTTGGAATATGTAGCATAAATTGGTGGAGCTATTATAACTCCAAGCATACTTAGTTTTGCCATATGTTCTAAATTTAAAGTTGAAAAAGGCATTTCTCTTACAGCTAAAATTAATTTTTTTCTTTCTTTTAGAGCAACTGCACAAGCTCTTGTAAGCAAGGTATCTGCAAACCCTGAATGAATTTTAGCTAAGGTTGAGATAGAGCAGGGTGCAATGATGGTTTGATTTATTTTAAAAGATCCACTTGAAACAGCCGCGCTTAAATCATCATTTTCAAAAAAAATTGTTTTTTTAAATTCTTCTTTACATAAAAGCTTTAAGTCTTTATGATTTTCATTATAAAAGCTTAATTTTGCTCCATTGCTTACAATGCAAAAAGTTTCAATTTTTTCTTTTTCTAGGTGCTTGAGTAATTTTAATCCTAAATTAACACTACTAGAGCCTGAAATTCCTAATAAAATTTTCATTGTAAAAGTATCCTATTTTTTCCACTTACTATACCTTGCATTACCTTACCCTCTTTGTTTTTAGCTTTTATTCTTTCGCCTAAATTAGCATTTTCTAAAGCGGTTAGTTCTATTTGTATATCTATGTTAGAATCTCTTAATATACCTATAATAGGATCATTTCTTTTGATTAAAGCATTAATTTTAAACATATTTCTTTTTAAAATTGTATTTTTGTTTATATTAACTTTGACTACTAAATTTTTTGCTTCTTCTGCACTTAAAGCATTTAATGGGATTTTATCAAAATCCATTAAAGCTTTATCAAAATCTAAAGGACTTAATTTTTCTCCTTTAAGTATAGATTTTTTTGATTTTAAAATTTCAATATCCGCATCAACAAAATAACGAAAAAAAATATTTTTTTGAATATTTTGTGGTGTTTTAAATTCTGCTCTTAAAAAGCCTTGAGCTTTATTAAATTTTGCATTGGCTAATCTTAAAAATTCGTATTGATCAAAATCTTTAGGCAATGAAGTGTTCATAATATCAATTTTAGTAATAATAATATTACTAAAATTATTTTGTAATTCTTTACTTAAGGCTAATTTAACTTTTTCTATATTATTTGCAAAACATAAGTTAAAAATACAAATAAAAAAAAGTATTTTTTTCATTTTAAAACTTGTATCATTTTTTAAAATGCTGGAATAATGGAACCATTATATTTTTCTAAAATAAAATTTCTCACTTTTTCAGTTTGAAGCGCTTTAATTAAAGCTTTAATTTTAGGATTATTTTCATTTCCTTCTTTAACAACTATAATATTTACATAAGGATTATCTTTATCTTCAATTAAAACAGAATCTTTTAAAGGATTAAGTCCAGCTGATAGCGCATAGTTTGAATTAATGATAGCAAAATCAACATCATTTAAAGCTCTTGGGAGTTGTGCTGCTTTTAATTCTATAAATTTTATTTTTTTAGGATTATCTATAATATCAAGTGGAGTTTTTAGGGCAGAATTTTTAAAAGAGATCAATCCGCTTTTACCTATAAGATCTAAAGCTCTACTTTCATTAGTAGGATCATTTGGGATAGCAATTTTTGCTCCTTCTTTGATATCATTTAAGTTTTTATATGTTTTAGAATATATCGCCATAGGTTCTATATGAATAGCGGCTACTTTAACTAGTCTTGTTTTTTTGATATTGTTAAATTCTTTTAAATAAGGTTCGTGTTGAAAAAAATTTGCATCTACTTCATTAGCATTAACGGCTAAATTAGGCAAAACATAATCAGTAAATTCTTTGATTTCAAGTTTATAGCCTTGTTTTTCTAAATCTGGTTTAACTTGTTCTAAAATTTGTGCATGTGGAACAGGCGAAGCTGCAATACTTATGGTCTCAGTTGCATTAAGATTAAGATAGGTTAAAAAAAATAATAATACCAAAGCTTTTAGTTTCATTTTTTTCCTTAGTTTTAAATTTTAAAATTATAAAAAAGTTAAGTAAATAGGTATTATTTTTTGCTTAGTTTGTATAATAAATTTCCTATTATTTGAACTATTTGAACCAAAATAAGCAAAATAATAATTGTTTGAAGCATTATTTCTGTATTAAAGCGTTCATAGCCGTAGCGAATAGCAATATCTCCTAATCCACCTCCACCAATAGTTCCAGCAAGTGCTGAGAATCCTATGGTAAAAATTAAAGTTAAAACTATACTATTAATAACATTTGGTAAGCTTTCTACAAAAATAATTTTAAAAATTATTTGTAAATTATTGGCCCCATAAGACTTAGCTGCTTCTATGGTCGATTTATCAACTTCTTTAAAAGCACTTTCAAGCATTTTGGCTAAATAGGGTGCTATACCTATAGATAAAGGTATAATTGTTGCGCTTGTTCCTATACTCGTTCCTATTATAATTTTTGATAAAGGTAAAAGTATGATAATAAGTATAAGAAAAGGAAAGGCACGCAAAGTGTTAATAAAAAAATCTAAAATTCTATAAAAAATAATATTTTCTTTTAAGCCATTTTTATCATATATAGTGAGTAAAATAGCAGGAATTATAGCTAAACAAAACCCTAAAAAAGTCGCTACAAAACTCATATAAAGAGTTTCATTTAAAGCTGTTTTTAAAATGTTTTCAAAATTTGTTGGAAAAGTTTGGAAAGTATTAATTAAAGTTGTATTAATACTTTGAAGGGAAAAGTCATCATAAAACTGTTTTATTCTGTCTAAAAAATTTTCATTCAAGATACTATCTCCCATAAAACTTTATTTTTTTCAATATAATTTAATACTTTTTCTTTATCCTGTTGATCAATGTTAATGACTAAATTACCTAAAGCATTTCCATTTAGTTTTTCTATTTTGCCCCAAACTATATTAAAGTCAATATTAAGCGTTCTAGCCATATGTGTGATTATACTTTTTTGAGCAATTTCTTTTGGAAAATAGAGTTTGATATTTAAGCCTTTATCCGGTAAAAAATCATTTTCACCTAAAAATTCTTTCATTTTGTGATTAGGCTTTAAAAAAAGTTCATCAATCAAACCTTCTCCTATAACTTTACCTTTTTCAAGCAAAATAGCTTTTTGTGCCACTTCTTTTACAACGTCCATTTCGTGAGTTACTAAAACTATGCTTATGTGAAGCTCTTTATTGATTTTTTGTAAAAGTTCTAAAATATTTTTAGTGGTATTTGGATCTAGTGCTGAAGTTGCTTCATCACTTAAAAGAATTTTAGGATCAAGTGTTAAAGCTCTAGCTATAGCTACTCTTTGTTTTTGTCCCCCGCTTAATTCTTTTGGATAGGCTTTACTTTTTTCTAAAAGTCCTACTATATCTAAAAGCTCATTGACTTTAGATTTAAGTTCATTTTCGCTCATAAAATCTTTTTTAAAAAGTTTTGAATAAAGCTTATTTTGACTATAATGCATTCTTAAGGGTATTGCAACATTTTCAAAAACATTTTTTCTATTGATTAGAGCAAAATTTTGAAAAATCATTCCTATATTTTTTCTTAAAAATCTAAGTTTTTTTGGATAATTTTGTTTTAAATTTGAAATTTCTTCTCCTAAAACTTCTAATTTTCCTTCTTGATAATCTTCTAATCCATTTATACATCTTAAAAGAGTTGATTTTCCAGCACCGCTATGACCTACAATGGCATAAATTTCTCCTTTTTTTATCTCTAGGGAAATATCATTAAGAACTAAATTTTGCTGATAATATTTTTTTAAATTTGTAATTTTTATCAAAAATCACCCTTTTAAATTTTTTAATTCTAAGTCAATCTTTTTAAGTTGTTCTTTTAGACTGATTGAAGTATTAGTATTTTGCTCGATAATATTTTTTGGAGCGTTTTTGAGAAAATTTTCATTTGAAAGCATAGTATCTAGCTTTAAAAGTTCTTTTTGTAATTTTGCTTTTTGATTTTCTAATCTTTGGATAATAGCGCTTAAATCAATATTATCTAAAGCAATGAAAATTTCTAAATTTTCACTTACATCGCAAACAGAATTTGGTATTTTTGTATCTGTAAATTCGATCGATTCACATTTGGCTAAATTGGTAATAAAATGAGAATAAAGCTCTAATTTATTTTTTTGTTTTGCGTTATTTAGCTTTATAAAGGCTTTTTCAATTTTAGAATTTCCAAGCTCTATTAAGCTTTTTGCACGGCGGATACTGACTATACTTTCTATAAGTAAATTAAAAATTTCTTTAATTTCTAAATTTTCTTTATCAAAAGTTGGATAAGTGCTTATCATAATAGAAGAAGTATTTTCAAGATCACTTTTGCTAAGTTTATGATATAAATATTCGCTGATAAAAGGCATAAAAGGATTTAAAGCTTTTAAGGCTTCTTTAAAGATGCTGCCTAGCTCTTTAATACTTGATTTATCTGCTTTACTAAGTTCTATACCCCAATCGCAAAAATCATTCCAGAAAAATTTATAAAGTATATTAGCACTATCATTAAAACGGTATTGTTCTAAATTTTCTCTTACATTCTTAATACATTCTTGAAATCTTGCATAAATGTAAATTCCAAGATCGCTTTTTAATTCTATATTTTGCAGATCTTCAAATTTGTCTTGATTTAAAAGCAAATAATTACTTGCGTTATAGAGTTTATTGGTAAAGTTCCTAACTTGCAAAAGTTTGTCATTGCTTAATTTTATATCCCTTCCTTGTATAGCAAGAAGTGCTAGGGTAAAACGTAAAATATCAGCACTATATTCTTTGATACATTCATTTGGATCGATCACATTACCTAAGCTTTTACTCATTTTTCTGCCTTGCTCATCTTTAACAAGAGCATGTAGATAAATATCTTTAAAAGGTAGTTTTTCAAAAACATTACTACTTTGAAACATCATTCTTGCTACCCAGAAAAATAAAATATCAAAACCTGTAATTAGCAAAGAGTTAGGATAAAATTCATCTAAATCTTCTTTGTTCCATAATTTTCCTTCGCCCCAATGCTCATTACCCCAGCCTAAAGTACTAATAGCCCAAAGTCCTGATGAAAACCAAGTATCTAAGACGTCTGGATCTTGAGTTAAATTTTTACTCCCGCATTTTGGACATTGGCTTGGTTGTTCTTGGCTTGCCCATTCATAAGAACATTCACAATAATAAACAGGAATTTGGTGTCCCCACCATAATTGTCTTGAAATACACCAGTCTTTTAAATCTCTCATCCATGCGTTAAAACTATTAATCCAGTGTGAAGGATAAAATTCACTTTCTTTTAGATTGATTTTTTCTATGCTTTTTTGAGCAATTTCTTTTTTAACAAACCATTGTTTTGAAATATAAGGTTCTACTATATTATTGCATCTATAACAATATCCTACTTGATGAGTATAATCTTCTATTTTATCAATAAAACCTAATTTTTCTAATTGAGCTATGATTTTTTCTCTAGCCTTTAATCTTTCTAAGCCTTGAAATTCTAAACAATGTTCATTTAAGATACCTTTTTCATCAAAAATGGTGATAAATTCTAAATTATGTCTTTTGCCGATTTCATAATCGTTTGTATCGTGAGCCGGAGTAACTTTAACTATACCTGTTCCAAAATTTGTATCAACATAATCATCAGCAATTATTTTAAGAGTTCTTTTGCAAAGAGGTAAAATAACTTCTTTTCCAATGAAATTTTTATAACGCTCATCATTTGGATTTACCATTAAAGCACTATCGCCAAATAAGGTTTCAGGTCTTGTAGTTGCAATTGTAACAAAATCATTGCTATCTTTTAAAAAATATTTAATATAATAAAGCTTGCCTTTTGTTTCTTTATAATCAACTTCAATATCACTTAAAGCCCCATCGTGAGTACACCAATTAATCATATAATTTCCGCGTACAATGAGCTTTTTATTGTAAAGATCTACAAAGGATTTTTTTACCGCATTAACAAGTCCTTCATCCATTGTAAAACGTAAGCGAGACCAAGCTGGAGTAATGCCTAAAGTTCTCATTTGATTAAGAATTTTATCTCCGCTTTGTTTTTTCCATTCCCAAACTTTTTCTATAAATTTTTCTCTACCCAACTCTTCTTTTGTTATACCTTTGGCGAGAAGTTGTTTTTCTACAACATTTTGAGTAGCAATACCAGCGTGATCAAGTCCAGGTTGATAAAGAACCTTATAGCCGTCCATTCTTTTATAGCGTGTGATGATATCTTGTAAAGTAAAAGTTAAAGCGTGCCCTATGTGCAAAACTCCTGTAACATTAGGAGGAGGCATCATAATACAAAATACTTTTCCATCTTTTTGAATGGCTTTATTTGAATCAATTTCAAAATAGCCTCTTTCTTCGCAAATTTGATAATATTTTTTTTCTAAATTTTTATCATACATCAATTGCCTTTATCATTTTGCTTAAATTTATTTATATAGAAGTAATTTCTATAATTTCGCAAAATGGAAAAAAGTATTGTGCCGTATTAAGTCCGGTTTTTAAACTTTTAATATGTTTTGAAAATTCACTTCCTTTGCCTTCTTTTTTTATTTGAAGTTTGAGTCTTTCTATGATTTCTTCACGCGCTACGTGTTGGTTTAATGTGCTAAGATTGTTTAAATAAGGACTTAATTGATTAAGATTGATATATTTATAAGCTTTTTTCATATCTGAAAAAATAATTTCTTTATTATAAATAGTTAATTTCATTTCTCCTTTTGGTAGCATTTTTACAAAAACGCTTAAATAATAATCTTTTGAATTATCTTCTATAGAATTTAACATATCTTTTAAAAGATTAATTCTATACTGACTTAGGAATTTTCCATCTAAAACATAAACTTTCATATTTTCTGTGCTAAGCTCTGGTTCTAAGCGACTATTTTTTCCTATACTTAGATATTCTCTAGCTGTATTTAAGTATTTATTTTTATTTGATTTGTTTGATTGAAGTTCTTTTTTAATAGCCTTTTCTCTTTCTAAGATTTTTTGTTGTTTGCTAATTTCTTTTTTAAGAGCTTCTATTTTAGCTTGTTTATCTTCTTTTTGTAGTTGTTGTGAATTATTATTTGTAGTATTTATATATTGATTATTTTCATCTGTTGTGGTTGTATTACTTATATTGTTATCTGTATTTAAACTTTTATTATTTTCATTTATATTAATATTAGTATTAGTTGCGTTGCTATCATTATTTATATTTTCATTAATTTCACTTGTTGTAACTGTATTGTTTATATCGTTGTTTAAATTTTGATTTTCATTTAATGAGGTGGTTTCTTGTTTTTTTATGATGTTATTGTCGATATTGGTATTATGTGTTGAATAATCTTTATTTGTAGATGAATAAGAATTATTATAGTTGTTGGTATATGATTTTTGTTCAGAGTAAGAATTATTATTTAAATTATAATTTTTTGGTTTTGAGTATTCAAAAAGATAATAATAAGTTCCGCCAAGTATTGCAATAATAGCTATTAGTATACTAGCAATAATAGAAAAAATTTTAAAATTCATTTGTTATTCCTTAAATAGAATGTAAAGCAGTTGGTATTGTACTATAATCAAATATAAAGTAATTTTAAATTTTTATATTTTTAAGTAATTTTTTTTTATAATTTAACTTTTATAAGGAAAATAATGCCTCTTTCGAAGTTAAATAACGAACAATATCTTGCCGCTACTACTAATTTTGGACATAATCTTATCATAGCAAGCGCAGGGACAGGAAAAACTTCAACTATTGTTGCAAGAATAGCTTATCTTTTAAAACAAGGTATTGAACCTGAAAAAATTATGCTTTTAACTTTTACTAATAAAGCAAGTAAAGAAATGCTTACAAGATTATCAAAATTTTTCAATAAAGATATCACAAAGAAAATTTTAGCAGGAACATTTCATAGTGTAGCGTATTCTTTGCTTAAGCAAGAGAATAAAAATATTCTTTTAAAACAAAGTTCAGAATTAAAAGTTTTACTTAAAAGTATATATGAAAAGCGAACTTTTTCTCATTTAAGCGATATTAAACCTTATCAATCAAGTTATCTTTATGATGTTTATTCTTTATTTCAAAATAAAGCTTTTATGCAAGAATTTTATTATTGGTTTTGTCAAAATTATGAAGAACAAAGTATTTACGCTGAAATTTATGAAGATATTCTTAAGGAATACGAAGAAGAAAAAAAGCGTTTTAATTATGTTGATTTTAATGATTTATTGATATATCTTAAGGAGCTTATTAAAAATAAAAAATTTGAATTTGATGAAATTTTGGTAGATGAATATCAAGATACTAATGCTTTACAGAGTTCTTTAATTGAAACTTTTTGTTCAAAAAGTTTATTTTGTGTTGGAGATTATGATCAAAGTATTTATGCTTTTAATGGAGCCGATATTAATATTATAGGTGGTTTTAAGGAGCGTTTTAAAGATGCAAAAATTTTTTCTTTAAATAAAAATTATAGATCATCTAGAAGTATTTTGGCTTTAGCTAATAAAGTTATTTTAAACAATGAAAGACTTTATCCTAAGGAGTTAATTGTAACTAGAAATGATGAATTTAAAGCTCCAACTTTATTAAAATTTGAAGATTTAATAGAACAATATCAAAATATTGCAAAGATGATTTTAACCAGCGGTATTTCTTTAGAAGAAATTGCTGTTATTTTCCGCAATAATTCTAGTGCAGATGGTATAGAAATAGCTTTAAAGGAACAAGGAATTGCTTGTGTTAGAAAAGGAAGTGCAAGTTTTTTTGAAAGTTTAGAGGTAAAAGCTTTTTGTTCTTTTCTTTCTTTAATTGTAAATCCTAAAGATATTATGGCTTTTATCCATCTTATAGGTTATTCTAAAGGAGTAGGTGGAGTTTTAGCAAAGGAGATTTTTGATTCTTTATTAAAACTTGGACACGGAAATTTGATTAAGGGTTTTTTAAAACCTGATAAAAATGTAGATTTAACTACTTTTACAAAAAAAAATTATGAACTAGGTCTTTTTTCAGATTTAAATGAGCTTGCTAATGAAAAACGCTTTAATCTAGAAAGTGAATTTAATTCTCATCCTGTATTAAAACTATCTAAAATCACAAAAGAATGTGCTTTAAATTTGGAAAAAATTTATCTTTTTTTAAGCAATGCACAAGAGCAAAGACATTCTATAGAAATAATTCATTTAATTTGTAAAAATTCTTTTTTTCTTGAAATTTGTGAAAAACTTGCAAATAAAAGAGCAACTAATAAAGCAGGGCAAGTTGATCTTTTAAGAAAAAAAGAAATTTTAGAAAAAATTGATACAAAGATTTTTATTTTAAAAGATTTAGCAAAAAAATATTCAGATATTTATAAATATTATAATTTTTTGGCCTTGGGCTCTAATGAAATGAATAATGGTAAAGGAGTAAATTTATTAAGCATACATGCAAGTAAAGGGCTTGAATTTGATTTAGTTTTTGTAATAGATTTAGCACAAGGACGCTTTCCTAATCAAAAACTTATTTCAATGGGTGGAAGCTTAGAAGAAGAAAGAAGATTATTTTATGTTGCTGTTACTAGGGCTAAAAATATACTTTATTTAAGTTATGCAAAATATGATAAAAATAAAAAAACTTCTTTTGAACCTTCTTGTTTTTTATTTGAAGCAGGACTTTGCAAGAATTAATTAATCATAACTCGTTAAAATTTTTTGTTTTAAAAATATTAATGAAAGGTTTAAATGAAAAAAATAATTATTTCAAGCTTAATAGCGGCAAGTTTTTTAAATGCTGAGATTTTAGTTTATGGTCCAGGTGGTCCGGCTCCTGTTATAAAAGAACTTGCAAAAAAATTTGAAGAAAAAACAAAAGAAAAAGTTACTATAGTTGCAGGCCCAACTTCATCTTGGATTGACAAGGCAAAAGAAGATGCTGATTTAATTTATTCTGGTAATACTTCTATGATGGATGATTTTATTAAAAAAATTCCAAATTTAAGTTTGGAAAATTTAAATGTTTTAAATGTGCGTCCTTCTGGAATTATAGTGCGCCCAAATAATCCCAAAAATATTAAAAATTTTGAAGATATTTTAAAAAATGATGTTAATATAATGGTTGTAGATGGAGCGGGTCAAGTGGGGCTTTATGAAGATATGGCTTTAAAAAGCGGTAAAAGAGAAAATCTTGTTAAGTTGCGTAAAAATATTAAGGTTTATGCTAAAAATTCAAAAGCCGCAATAGATGAATGGAACAATAATCAAAATATAGATGTTTTAATCATTTGGTCTCATTGGGCCAAGGCTTTAGGCGAAAAAGCTTTGTTTATAAAAGATAATAAGGCTGTAATTTATCGTGCAGCTGAAATAGCTCCAACTCAAAAAGGACTTCAAAATAAACAAGCTTTAGAATTTGTTAATTTTATACAAAGCAAAGAAGCACAAAAAGCATGGAAAGAATATACATGGAAAGCTATAAAAAAATAATTTTAATTCAAATATTAAAAATAATTAAATTTATTTAAGATATAATTACTCTTAAAAACATTAAATTGATATGTTTTATTTTATAAAAAAGGATAAATAATGAATTCAGTAAATTTCAAAGGTAGTTTAGTAAAACTAAAAGGCAATTCTTTAGAAGTAGGTGCATCGGCACCAAAAGTAAAACTAAAAGCAAAAGATTTAAGTGATGTTAATATAGCAGAAGAAGGAAAAACTCAAATTATTTTGAGCCTTCCAAGTCTTGATACTCCAGTTTGCGCTACAGAAGCAAGAGAATTTAATCAAAAAATAGCTTCTTATAAAAATGCACAAGTTATAGTTGTAAGCATGGATCTACCTTTTGCAATGGGAAGATTTTGCTCTACAGAAGGGATTGATAATATTATAGTAGCAAGTGATTTTGTTGCAAAAGAATTTGGGGAAAAATATGGTGTTTTAATTGCAGATGGCGCTTTAGAGGGTTTATTAGCGCGAGCTGTATTTGTAATCAAGGAAGGTAAGATTGTTTATAAAGAATTAGTAAATGAAATCACAGAAATGCCAAATATTAAAGAATTAGATGCTTTTTTCCAAAATAATTAAATAATGATTTGATTTCAATAAATGTTTTATTAATATTATATTAATAAAACATTTTTAAGTTATTTTAGATAAAATTACCCCTTTAAATCCTTTAAATAAATGATTGTGATATGTATTCTATTTACAAAAAGATTTTTTGGCTCAATTTTTTTATAGTTATTACCATAGCCTTTAATTTAAGAGTTCCTATAACATCCATAGGTCCTGTTATTGATACAATCAAAGAGTATTATTTGCTTAATTCCACTTTAGCAGGTATGCTTACTACTTTGCCTTTAATTTCTTTTGGAGTTATTTCCTTTTTTGTGGGTTATTTTTCACCTTTAAAGACTATGGTAATGGGGATAGTTCTCATTTTTATTGGAGAATTTTTAAGATCCTATGCTGGATATTTGGGATTATTTTTAGGTATGTTATTCTTAGGTTGTGGTATCGCAATTGCAAATGTATTACTACCAAGTTTTATAAAAGAAAAATTCCCTAATAAAATTTCTTCTATGATGGGTGTTTATAGCTTAATGCTTAGTATTTCTTCTATAGCTGGTATTTTTCTAGCTATTCCTTTGCTTAATTTTTTAGGTATAAAAGGTTCAATGGCATTTTGGATGATTTTTGCTTTATTGGCTTTAATTATTTATTATCCTCAAGCAAAAAATGGACGTTTTTTAAGAACTAAAAAGAAAATTAAAAAAAATATTAATCTTTTTAAAAATTCTACAGCTTGGAAAGTTACGCTTTTTATGGGTTTGCAAAGTTTTTTAGCGTATAGTATTTTTTCTTGGTATATTCAATTTATTATCGAAAAAGGATATTCTAAAGAATTTGCTACGCATATGATTTTGTTTGCGCAAATTGTTGCTGTGCCTGTGTCTTTGTTTGGCCCCTTGCTTCTAGGAAAAATTAAACATTCTTTTCATAGTATTTATATAGCTACTTTGTGTAGTTTATACGTTATATCTTTTGCTTTATTGTTCTTTTTTGATAGCAAGGAAATGATTATTTTATGCTCCTTTTTTATAGGTTTTCCTTGGGGTGGAGTTTTTGGGATAGCTTTGCTTTTTATTGCGCAAAAAAGTTCTAATGCTCAAATTGCAACAAAACTTTCTTCTTTTGCTCAAGGTTTTGGATATCTTATAGCAGCACAAGCTCCTTGGATTATAGGTTTTATGCATGATAAATTTGAAAATTTTCAAAGCTCTATTTTAATGCTTTTGTTTGCAAGCATATTGGTTAATATTTTTGGTTATTTAAGCTTAAAAAGCTCTAAAATTTAAATAGGAGCTGTTTTTTTCTTTAACCATTTAAGTTCTTTTGTTTGAAGTTTTTTATGAAGTTTTTTATAAACTTCTTTGTGATAGTTGTTTAACCATTTTTTTTCTTTAGAATTTAATAATTTTATATCGATACATTTTCTTTCAAAAGGACAAAGAGTTAAAGTTTCAAAATATAAATAATTTCCAAATTCTTGCTCTTTAGCTTTTTCAATATCTAAAATAATAGCTAAATTCTCAAGTCTTATTCCCCATTTATCTTTTCTATAAATACCAGGTTCTAATGAACTTATCATACCTTTTTTGGTTTGATTTTTTAAAGAAGGCATAGTTGTATATGAAAGATTTTGCGGACCTTCGTGAACACTTAAAAAATATCCAACCCCGTGACCACTTCCGTGATTGTAGTTTATTTGATGTTCCCATAAAGGTTTTCTAGTGATACTATCGAGTAAAGGCATAGAAATATTTTTTGGAAAAATGGTGGTAGAAATTGAAATTAATGCTTTTAAAACTAAAGTATAATCTTTTTTTTGTTTAGCACTAATTTTTCCAATAGGAAAAACACGTGTGATATCTGTTGTTCCATTTAAATATTGACCTCCAGAGTCAATTAATAATAAACCATTTCCTTTGATTGCAGATGAGTTTTTTTCATCTGCTTTATAATGAATTATTGCTCCATTGGCATTAAAACCTACAATATTGGCAAAACTATCACTAATATAATAAGGACTCATGGAGCGTAATTTGCTTAATTTTTCTCCAATTTCAAATTCATTAAAACCTAAATGAATATTTTCTTCAAGCCAAGAATAAAAACGACAAAGTGCCACACCATCTTCTATCATAGCTTTTTTGATGCAAGAGATTTCTTTTTTATCTTTGCAAGATTTTAAATATGTGCTTGGATTTAAATCTTGTATTATTGTAATGTTTTTTAATCCTTGAATAAAAAAAGATGTTGTTTTGTTAGGATCTATTAAAAGTGTTGTATTATTTAGTTTTTTAAGCTCTTCGTGTATGTTTTCATAATTTTTTAAAATAATACCTTCATTTTGTAATTTATTTTTCAAAGAATGATTAAGTTTTTTTGGATTGATAAAAAATAAAATCTGATTTTCCATAATAAGCAAAAAGCTAAAAAAAAGTGGATTAAACTCTATATCTTTTCCTCTTAAATTTAAAATCCAAGCTATATCATCAAGGCTAGAAATAAAATGCGCATTAGCATTTAATCGTTTCATTTCTTTGCGTACTAAGGCAATCTTATCTATTCTAGATAAAGAATAAAATTTTTTAGAATGTTCATAAATGTTATATGTTGGAAGTTCTGGTCGATTAATCCAAATTTTAGAAATTAAATCATAATGTTTTAAATTGCAATATTTTTTTAAATCTTTTTCAAGTGTTAAGGGAAGAGTTTTAAAATCAATTCCTATAGTTGTTTTAGAATTACAATATTCTTTTATCCAGTCTTTAAAAGTATGATTTATATCTTGTTTTTTTAAGATAACTCCACTTTCTTTAAGCTCTTTTTGTGCTTGAAGCCAATATCTTCCATCTGTCCATAAAAATGCATTATTATGCGTAAAAACAAGTACTCCATAAGAACCTTTAAAGCCACTCATAAAAGATATACATTGATGATGTTGTGCTAAATATTCTGATAAATGTGGATCAGAATTTAAAACTATATAAATATCAATTTTATTTTTTAGCATATTTTTTTGCAATAAAGATATTTTTTGTTTATATGTCATTGTTATCCTTTATTTTAAACTTGCAAAATCAAGCATTAATTTAAGTTCTAAATTAATGCTTTTTAGATTTTCTATATTGATATTTTTTATATTAAAATAAAATTTTGAATTTTCTAAGGCTAGGAGAAATTCTAATAAATTTTTAAAATCTCCTCTTGCTATTAAAAAAACATTATATTTTTGTATATAGTTAAATTCTGTGCGTGAATTTTGGATATCTTCAAAAATAATATTATATTTTTTTGCTAAAATTTCTATTTCTTTAATGTATTCTTCATAGTTGTATTTAAATTTATTGATTTGTTTATTATAGGAATTGATTGTTTGTGTTTGTTTTAATAGAGTGTCTTGTAATTCTTTTTGTTTTGCTTTTAGATTAGAAAGTTCTATTTTTTGATTATATATATTTTGTTCATCAATATTTAGTTCATTTGCAACAAAATCAAAGAGAAATTCATAACTTTTAAAAGCTAAAAAAAATGCAAATACAGCTAAAAAAATAAAAATAAGAATTTTTTCTCTTAAACTTAAATTATTAAGATCAATCATTTTTATAATCTAAAAAAAATTTTTAATGCAATTTCATTTTTATCAATAATTTTAAATAAAGAATTGTTATCAAATAATTCTAATGTTTTTTTGAAATTGTCTTTATTGTGGAATGAAACTATAATGGTATAATTTGATAGATTAAGGGTTGAAATTTGTATAT
>NZ_JAENKS010000252.1:0-390 GCF_016598975.1 Campylobacter sp. 2018MI34 | reverse complement strand
ATATTAATATCATCAACACAACCAAAAATAATTCTGGTCTCTGTGCAATTTTTGCCACATATGTATCTCAGACTACGCTATAATGTTAATTACACTCTATATACTTTATAAATCTCTCGTATATAAGAGCTATATCTATTTTTTTCTGCAATACACAATAATAGACTTTATCGTGATGCGATAGAACCTGCTCATTGTGACTAAGCATTTCACAGTTATTATATATCCATGCAGAAAGATCGATCACACCTATGGGCATTTCCACCATTACAAAGTACCATACTCCATATCGACAGCAGCGGAATAAACTTCCCTTGAATGTAACAGAGATTTCTTCTCCGGCTAGCAAATTGCATACCTCATCTTCCAGTCCGCTATTAACCATATGTC
>NZ_JAENKS010000251.1:0-391 GCF_016598975.1 Campylobacter sp. 2018MI34 | reverse complement strand
ACGACCAACGACGCCGACAACCGGACGGCGTTCGCGGCCGCGCCGGTGGATGCGCTCGACTTCGTCGGCATCGGCGTCCACGGCCCGCGCAAGGTGATCGACAAGGTGGTCAACAGCCTGAAGTTCCTGTCGTAACCGGAGTTCCCAAGCTCCGACGGCTGCCTGGCGCCGATGGCGGCGGCTCTATCGACTGCCGGGTGGCCCTGCCACCCGAGCGGATTGCCGAGGTCGAGGGTTCGTCGACTTTATCGCCGCGCGGACGCAATATCTCGCGCTCACGGGGGCCGCGACGGCTGCCAGCGTCGCGTCGTTCGCAATGGTCGGGGAGAATCCGGAAGACGACGCCTACGATGCCTTGTGACTTCGGCGACGTCGTCCCGTTGCCATTTCC
>NZ_JAENKS010000250.1:0-391 GCF_016598975.1 Campylobacter sp. 2018MI34 | reverse complement strand
GATTAAATATAATCTGATCTCTAAAATAAGTATCTTTTCTGATGGTAATGTCATTGGGCGGATTGGTGGAAATATCCCTGAATTCTTTTTAGATAAACAAGATGTTGTTCGGGGCTATAAGTTTTATTTGACAATTCAGAATCCTGATGATGGACATGAGTATATTACGATACTTATTCCTGAAGGATATGATGATATGATTGATAACAATATCTACCCCAATTGTTCAGTAAAAGTTTTTACGCATACGTTTTCTGATGAAAGCAATAATGATGCATTTACGATAAAATACATTAATAAGGCAGTTATTGTTGGGTATGATAAGGTTGAAAGTGAAGAGTTTGATTTTATCACTAAAACTGAAGAAGCAAGGTTAATACAATCGGAAGAC
>NZ_JAENKS010000249.1:0-391 GCF_016598975.1 Campylobacter sp. 2018MI34 | reverse complement strand
CCCCGATGTTCCATCAGATGGAAGGGCTGATTGTTGATACCAACATCAACTTCACCAACCTGAAAGGCACGCTGCACGATTTCCTGCGCAACTTCTTTGAAGAAGACCTGCAGGTTCGTTTCCGTCCTTCCTACTTCCCGTTCACTGAACCTTCTGCGGAAGTAGACGTGATGGGCAAAAACGGTAAGTGGCTGGAAGTACTGGGTTGCGGGATGGTTCACCCGAACGTGCTGCGTAATGTTGGCATCGATCCGGAAATCTACTCGGGCTTTGCATTTGGTATGGGGATGGAGCGTCTGACCATGCTGCGTTACGGTGTTACCGATCTGCGTTCTTTCTTCGAAAACGATCTGCGTTTCCTCAAACAGTTTAAATAAAGGCAGGATAAAAC
>NZ_JAENKS010000248.1:0-392 GCF_016598975.1 Campylobacter sp. 2018MI34 | reverse complement strand
GGATTATGGTGACAGGGTTGTTTTCCGTAATCACCATGACCGCAATGCGCTGGCAGATAAACTGGATTTGATTGCACCGGTATTATTCGGGCGTGATCCACGCATGGGTTTTGAACCAGAAGGAAACGACAAACAATTTAACCAGGTCTTTGCTGAAATGGTTGCCTGGCATAATGTGACAGGCCGTACCGGTCACGAAGACTACAGGATTACGCGACCGGACGTGGATCATCACCGTGAAGGAAGTGAACGCTACTGCCGCGATTATATCGCGGCGAACAGCAACGATGACGCATCACTGCCTCCGCCGGAGCAGGATAAACGCTGGGAACCGCCTTCTCCAGGTTAAAAAAAAGGCCGCGCCAGAAGCCGGCGCGGCCACTGTTCAGTAC
>NZ_JAENKS010000247.1:0-392 GCF_016598975.1 Campylobacter sp. 2018MI34 | reverse complement strand
TCCTCGGCCGTCGGAACCCGTCCGTCAGGGGTCAACTTGTCGACCACTTGCGGGAGGCGCTCGCTCAGGCCTTTCAGAAGCTCGTCGCGCGACAGGCCGGACCGCTGGGTAAGGTAGGCGACCTGCTCATCGGTCAGAACCCTGGACAGGTCGGTCGAGGAAACCGCCTTGTTGGGGCCATCCGCGATCCACGAATCCATCGCGTCGCCTTTATCGGTGCCCCGGAACTGACGCACCAGATCCATCATGCCGCCGGTCAGCAAGGCGCCAATCACGCCTTTGGCGGTCGGACCACCCGTCGGCGAGGGCGCGAAGAATTCTTCCAACTGGTCCGCGTAATTCGTGCTGACCCCTGCGGCTGTCCCCTGGCCTGCGGGATTATTCAACTTGCT
>NZ_JAENKS010000246.1:0-392 GCF_016598975.1 Campylobacter sp. 2018MI34 | reverse complement strand
ACCCTGCTCGAGTCTCGATTCGAAGGCGTGGTGGAGGCCGGTGCTCGGGGAGTAGTGCAGGCCGGTGATGTGCCGCTGCCCCCGGTAGTTGTTGGGGGGGCGGATGGGCTCGAGCGTGTCGATGGGCGTCCCGGCGAGCAGTAGGGGGTGCTGGTCATCGTGGGTCTCGCCACTGCGGACGCGGTAGGTGACGCGGTAGTCTGGGGGCACGTTTCTTCTCCTGGGTGGAGAGAGCCAGACACGGGGGAGCAGGGCTGCGAATCCCTCCCACGTGTCTTTTTTTGTTGCCCGGTTTCTCCGGAGACAACTCCTCTCTCTTGGTTATGTAAATCACAGAATCGTGGCTATGTCAAGTGTAATAGCGACGGCCTGCATAATGCTTGTGTATACAC
>NZ_JAENKS010000245.1:0-393 GCF_016598975.1 Campylobacter sp. 2018MI34 | reverse complement strand
CTCGTAGGCCGTACAACACACGATCCGCCACGCGCCGTCGTCGAGCCGCAGATTGTAGCCCGTGCGGAACCTCCAGCTTTCGTGGCCGGCGGATCGGTCGATCGTCCAGGCGACGTTGGCGACAAGGTCGGTCCCGCCCTGCGGCAGCACCCCTTCCACGACAAAATGCGCCCGCTCGGCTCCGCTTTCGCGATAGAAGTCGAGCAACCGCGTCATCGCCTGCAGGACCTCTTCGGCAGTCGACCAGACGGTCGTCTCCCGCTCGACGAGGAGGCACGGCGCCGCGATATGCCTGGCGATTGCCGCCGGGTCGCCGGCGTTGAAGGCGTCCCGGTAGCTCGCGAAGAATTCCTCTATCCGAAAGCCCGCTCCTTCCACCACGGATATTAGGAC
>NZ_JAENKS010000244.1:0-393 GCF_016598975.1 Campylobacter sp. 2018MI34 | reverse complement strand
GTAAAGCACCGCTGGCCGGACGTGCTGCTTCAATTTGAAGATTTCGCGCAGAAGAACGCGATGCCGTTGCTGAACCGCTATCGCGATGAGATCTGCTCCTTTAACGACGACATTCAGGGCACCGCCGCGGTCACCGTCGGCACGTTGATCGCCGCCAGCCGTGCGGCAGGCAGCCAGCTGAGCTACCAGAAAATCGTCTTCCTCGGCGCAGGCTCTGCGGGCTGTGGTATCGCCGAGCAGATTATCGCCCAGACGCAGCGTGAAGGGCTAAGCGAAGAGCTGGCGCGCTCCCGCGTGTTCATGGTCGACCGTTTCGGCCTGCTGACCGACGGCATGCCAAACCTGCTGCCGTTCCAGACCAAACTGGTGCAAAAACGTGAGAACCTGAAGAAC
>NZ_JAENKS010000243.1:0-394 GCF_016598975.1 Campylobacter sp. 2018MI34 | reverse complement strand
CGCCGGTTTGTCCTGAACATTTGCTCCAGTAAAATGGTTCGTCGGTTTCTAATATATGCTGTGTTACCGGACAACGGCGCATATAGGTTAGCTCATCGACTTTTTCGCCGTTAAACCAGTCGCCTTCGACCCAAAAAATCCTGTCAATAATAGCGTCATGGTTAACAGAGGCGGAGTAAAAGACATAGCGGTTATAACCATACGATGTCGCGAACTGGCGCACGGCAACCTGGACTTCCAGCGGATTTTTGCTGCTTTCGATCGTGATTGCCGTACGAATTGCGTTATTTTCCAGCATGAAGGCGCTCTTAACTGATTGCATCCAACAACGCTTTCGCGGCCAGTTTACCTAATGCGTTGCCGGCGAGTGGGCTGTCGCCGGTGAGCATTCTCC
>NZ_JAENKS010000024.1:0-21812 GCF_016598975.1 Campylobacter sp. 2018MI34 | reverse complement strand
TTTACTCAGTTAAATTAGTGATAAAAATGTTAGCTTACAAATTACAACAAAACAGATAAAGTTTTAAATCAATCTTTTAATATTAAAAATTAAATATTTATTGGATTGGTAAGAGTTTTAAAGATAAGTATTAAAACAAAAGATATAGATGCTAAATCAAATATAAACTTACTTAAGATTAAAGCTTATAAAATAGATACAAAATAATAGACTTAGAATTATAGGAAGAATAATACTAAAATAAAATAAGATGAGAAAAAACAACGAGCTTTATATCACTGAATTAAGTTTTAAAAGAAATTCTTAATATTATAGCAAATCTATTTATGATGAAAGATACAGCAAAATGTGTATTATTTCTTATGAAAAAAAAGAAGAAAAACTTTTTATAATTACTAAAAGAAAAAGATAATAAGATGATAGAATTTAATGTTAAAACTTTAAGATATAAATGGTTTGGAGAAGTTAAAAGATAAAGCCGAAGAGGCTTTTTTGTTTAGATAAGACTAGAGTTAAATGCTAAAGAAGTTTAAAAATATAAAACGCTTTTTTTTGATTAAAAAGTAAAATTATTTCTAAATTATTTAAATATTATTTTTTAATATATCTTTCAATGGTGAAATAGAATTTTTAATAAAAAGATCTTCTTGCTTATTTTTTAAATTAGTTTTGAAATTTTCTAAATCTTTTCTTACAATATCCCAATAAATATTTACAAGAATAAAATTTGAAGATTCTTTTTCATTTTCTTCTTTTGGAAGATTTTTAACATTTTCATGAGTCTTTTGAATATCAAGTTCAAAATTTGATTTATCATATATGGAAAAGCTAGTAAATTTACCCTCTGTTCCATCATCGTTAAAATAAATGCTAATATCTATATCTTCTTTAAAATCATCAAGTGATTTTATGTCGGCATTTTTTATATTTGTGAGCAAATTTTTTCTTTCACTTGTGCTTAAATTTTTATCACTTACAAATGAAAATTTATATATTTGGCTATCATTATGTTCTAGAAAACCATAGCTTCCATACTTATTTTCATCCATTGTTTGCATAGAAAATTCTGCTCCCATACTAAGAGTTTTTCCATCGATAGTATGAAGATTTGCCTCGATATAAAGTTCATTATTATCATTTAAATCTATTTTTATATCACTTAATTTTGCTCTTGTCCCATAGATATTAGTTTGTTCTAATGGTGTTCTTAGAAAAGAAATAATAAGACTTTGCTGTTTGGAATCTAAGCTATTAAAATCAATTTTATTTCCATTTAAATCTTTTATATTATTAATATATTTAGTGATTTCATTGCTAACATAGTTGTTACTATTATCGCTATAGATATTTAAAAAATTATTTTTATCTATATTTTTATGATTTTCATCTTTTGAAAATTGATTAAATTTATTGTCTAAGATTTCTTGCCATTTAGAGCATCATTATAAATTCCACCACAATATTCTTTATCACGCTTGTAATCAATAACAGCACCAAATGGCGTGTTGCTAACTTGAAAACTACTTAGCATTGCTTTATTCTAATTTAATGAGAATTTATTAGAAATGTTCTATATTCATTTTGAATATAAGAATTGTTATTTTTAACTAATTGAGGCTTTAGTTGTCTTTTTGTATCATAAAGAACAAACATAGGATTATTGTTTTTGTCTTTAACTCCCAATATAACTATTCCATTTCCTTGATATCCCATTTTTTTTCTTACTGAATCTATTTCAGAGTTCGATTTAAGATTTCCATTTGCATCGGTTGTAATATATATTAAATCACTTGCAAGCCAGACTTTATATCCATATTTATCAAGTTTAGATATTCTATGATAGAATGCACCACCTACTATTTGTTTCATCTCATCTAAATTAAGAACCTTTATGCCTTGAGAGTTATCGTTTATTGCACCATTACTAACTTTAGCTAAAAAATCCCCCAGCAAAAGCAGAACTTACCAACAAAGAACCTAAAATCAATGAACTTGCCAATTTTTTAACATAATTTCTTCTTAATTTTTATTATATTTATTCTTTATTTACATAATATCATAAATTTAATATTAAAATCAAATTTTTCTTGTTTTATTAAAAAAATTTTTAAAAACATTTAGAAAGGTAACAATGAAAAAGATTTGTTTAGCGTTTATGGTTTTAGCTGGTTGTGTTTTTACTAGTGATGAGTTAAATATAGATAATTTATTTAAAAAACAAATAGGCTTAAGAAGTGTTACTAGTTTTTCACTACTTAGCACAGGAAATGTCAATTCTTATGCACTTTATCTTAAACAATAGGTGGAGACCCTACAATTTGGAATGATACAAAGCAAGTATTTTTAACTCAAACTTTTATTTATACTCTGACTCCTAAGCTTAATATACTTATTTCAAGGGGTGGAAGTTATGCAAGACAAGAATACGCAAACTTTTTTACAAATGAGTATTCTAGTAAAAACCGAATAGGTTTTGATAGTTTATGGCTAGGATTTATTTATACAGGCGATAGTATTGCAGATTTAATTCCACAAATTACCTTTCAAACTGCAATCATTCAAAGAGAAAAAGCTATCAATCAAACCAAAAACTTTTATCTAAAATCACAAAACCTATAAGCTAGTTTAAGGGGATATAGCGATCCTATTGTATATAGCATTTATACCGGTTTATAACCAATTAAGAAAATTTAAAACTCTTAAAATAGAGTATGGGAATAGTATTTATATGGGTGGGGATTTATCTATCATTCTAAGTCCTAAAATCACTTTAGATTTAGGAGCAGAGCAAAGATTTCAAACCGAGCAAAAAATCAATGGTTATCAAAATTCAAAAGTGCATTCTATTCCAACTTTAAGTTTAGGTTCTACTTATAGTATTAATTTGGATAACGCAGTTTTTGTTAATGCTAGTTTTAGGGGAAGCTCTTCTGCACCTGATGTAATTTTTGGTATCAATCTATGGAAAAAATTTTAAAAATATTATTAATATTTATTATTCTGCCTTTATTCTTAAAGGCAGAATTTATAGTCAAGTCTTATCAAGAAATTAAAAATGAAAGAGTCATAAGACAAACTTATGAAGAGTCTTGCGGGGCTTCATCTTTGGCAATTTTGCTTAATATACTTGATGTTCAAAAAAAGTTGAATGAATTTAAACTTTTAGAAGTTATGAGCAAACAAGAGCTTTATATAGATATGGTAAGTTTTGCGGATTTAAGTGATGTGGTTAAAAAACTAGGCTATGAAAGCAATTTATATTAAATTAATAGAGAAAGTTTAGATAAGCTTATAAATATTCCAATGCTTGCAAAAATTGAAGATGACCTGCTTTCCACATTTTGTGGTAATTATAAATCATAAAGGGATTATTTACAAGTGCTTAATCCAAGTTATGGAGAATATATAAGCTCTAAAAGTCAGTTTTTTAGCGTATGGGATAGATACAATAAAGGTAGCTACGCTTTAATAGTAGCACCTAAAAAAGAGATAAAAAATTAAACTTAATATACCAAAATCTTTAATTTTGACTTTAGACCTTTTAGTTTGTATTGATTTTATATTTAAAAGAAAGCGTTAAAATGATATATAAAGAATTAATTTTTAACTAAATTAATAATAGAATAGGATTTGCTTTTATATATAAACTTCTTCATATTCAAAATAACTTATAAAGGATAAATTTCTAAGTTTCATTTAAACTTTTAAATATTTTAAAAAAAGTTGGCTTATCTTTAATTTTTAGTTTAAATAAGTAATAGTAAATTTTTTATTTATGTTTAAGAACTCTTTTACTTAAATCATAAAAAAGTATAGGATTTATTAAGTTAATCTATTGTTTATTTTAATTTTTATTTGATTAAAAATATTTAAAGCTTTGATATTTGAATGCTTTTTTAGCTTTTAGAATTTTTAGATTTTCTAAATTTATTCTATATCATTTTTGCTTTTAATTTTATTTAGTTTTTTAAAATAATGATTGTATTTTCTTATCTAAAAAAGATTTTTTAGATAAGATTTTATGATATTTTTTTCATTTGAATTAAGATTCATAAAAGCAATTTTGCTTAGTTTTGAAATATATAAATTTTCATTTGGGATATTGGTTTGGTTTTTTCCTATTTGTAAAGAGGTAATGGCACTTTGAGAAATTAATAATCTAGTATTATTATAACCTTTTACTCCCCAAGCACTATGCAATACAATATGTGTATTATTTATTTTTCCTCCATAAAGCATAATGTGTCCAGGAAAATAAAGCAAACTAAGATAAGGTTTAGCAAAACGATCAAGAAAATCTTCTTTTTGTTTTTGATTTAACTTGCTAATGTCAAAATAATCAAAACTAGTAATTTGTGCATAAGAATTTCTAGGCATATAAATTCCAAAAGCAGAAAATAAATCTCTTGTAAATAAAGAACAATCGCGTTCAAAGTCATATCCTCCCCATCCATAAGGAAGATTTAGAACTTGAGAAATTTGATTTTTTAAATTTTCATCATTTAATTTTATAGGAAAAGTTGAAAAAAGAGTTTTTTTAGCTTTATATTTATAGGATCCAATTTTACCATAATAATAATTTTCATCTTTTTTATAGTAAGGATAAATAGCTCCAATACGTGTTTGAAATAGAAAATTTCCCTTTATATCAAAGATTGATACTTTTTCTTTAAGCGGAGTTATAAAATTTAAATTTTCATAGATTTTTGCTCTATGATCATTTATAAATTCAAAATGATTAGCTTTAATAAAGCCAAAACCATTTTCACTCATTATAAAAGCATAGCGTTTATCTTTACTGTAATGAGATACTAAGATGGCAGATCCTATGTTTAAAATAGCATTTTGTGCATAATCAAAAGGTAGGCCTTCTCCTTCTTCAAAAGGATTTTTTAAGATAGCTTTAGGGCTTGGTAAATTTCTGATTAAAGAATTTTGTATAACTAAGGCTTTTTTATTTATGGATCCTAAATTTTGGATATTTGAGTTTTTAATTTGTTCATCAAACCAAAGCTGGGAGATTTTTTGTTTATTAAAGAAATAAAATTGATTTTTTTGATTTTTATACATTTTAAAAGCCCAAAATAAATCTTCATTTTTTAACTTTTTAAAATTACTATGCCAAGGACGAAAAAAATGTTTTTTATAAGCATTATTAATAGAAAAATTTTCATCTAATTTAGGCAATATAGAAACATTTTGTTCAAATTTAAAATGTGCATACTGCGGAGTTTTGGTTTTAGGTGGCTGCTGTGTATTTAATGCGCATCCATTTATAAATAACAAAATAATAAATAAAAAATAATGATACATAAAAAAACCTTTATAAAAATAGTTATAATTATAATAAGGAAAAATAATGCTTGATAAACTAGAGAAAATTTTAGAAAAAAATAATGTTTTTTTAAGTGGTGGTGCTGGTGTTGGAAAATCGTTTTTGACAAATAAACTAAAAACACTTTATCAAAAACAAGGTAAAAATGTTGTTTCTTTAGGATCTACTGCTTTAAGTGCGTTTAATATCAATGGAATTACTTTACATAGTTTTTTTTGTTTCGGAAGAAGTATAAGCCAAAGCGAGCTTGCATTTTATGATAAAAAACAAAAAGAAAAAATTACAAAATTAAATAAAATTTTAAAAAAAATTGATTTAATTATTATTGATGAAATCTCAATGGTAAGTGCAAATGTTTTTGATATGATTGTTCTTAGGTTAAAAAATGCAAATTTTAATGGCAAGATTTTAATTGTTGGAGATTTTTTTCAATTACCTCCTGTAATAAAAGATAATAATCAAACATTATTTTCTAATTCTTTTTATGCTTTTAATTCTATATTTTGGAATGATTTAAATTTTAAATTTTTAAAGTTAAGTATATCCAAAAGAACAGATAATGAAGAATTTTATCATTATTTATCTTTTTTAAGAAAAGGAGAAGTTAATGATAGTATTTTTTCATATTTTGAAAAACTGCTAATAAAAGAAACAGAATTTGATGAAATATCTGATGATTTTACTTTATTATGTGGCATAAATAAAAAAGTTGATTTAATCAATTCTCAAAAATTAAGCAAACTTAAAAGTGAATTGATAATTTTTAAAGCACAAATTAAAAAAGAAGATCCAACTTTAGAAGATAAGGTTTTATATTCTTGGGTTAAAAGTTTAAATATTTTAGAAGAATTAAAATTAAAAATAGGTGCTAAAATAATATTTTGTTTAAATAATTGGGAAAAAAATTATTATAATGGGGAACAAGGCATTATAAAAGATATTTTTGAAAAAGATAAAGAAATTTATATTGAAATTTTAAAAAATAATGGCACAATTGTTTTATTAGAACCTTATACTTTTAATATGGAAGAATTAAGTCAAAATCAAAATGATTTAGAAGTTAATATTCGTGCAAGCATTAGACAATTTCCTATAAAACTTGCATACGCTATAACAATTCATAAGTCTCAAGGTATGAGTATAGAAAAATTAATTTGCGATATTAATAATATATTTGAAAATGGACAACTTTATGTAGCTCTTTCAAGAGCTATAAATCCAAATAGTTTAAAAATACTTTATTCTAGGATTGATAATTTTAGATCTTATTTTTATAATAGCTTAAAAATTGATACACAAGTTTTAAAATTTTATAAAAAAAATAATTTCTTAGATTTAGAAAAGGATGAAATATGAAAAAATATTTTTTTATTTTAATAATACCATTTTTATTATGTGCTGATACTTTAGAAATTACAGATTTAAAAACAGATCTTTATTCTAAGAGTAGTAATAATTTGCTTAAAAAAATTAATATTTCTTTAGAAATTAATGGAGAGAATTTAGAAAATAATAAAGCAAAAATTATTGATAGTATTAATAGTGTAATTTCGAGTTTTTTTTATGAAGATATTTTTACAGAACTTGGAAAAGGGACGTTTAAACAGACACTAGAAAAATTTATTTATAAAAAATATAAAATAAAAATTAATTCTATTTATATTTTATCTTTAAATAGTGTTGAAAAATTTGATATAGAAGAGTTAAAGCAGTTTTTAAAATCTCAAGAACAAGAAAAAGAAAATTCAGAGCAAATACCACATATTAAAGCTCCAGAAGTTCCTAAAGTCCCAAATGTTTCTTTAAATGATGATTTAAATTTATCTAAAATAGAAAATATAAAATTAGAAAATAATTTAACGCTAGATAATAATACATCTAATGTTTTGCCTCAGATATTTAAAGAAAATAATATTAGCAAAAAAGAAAATAATTCAAGTAGTGCTACTGGATTTGAGATAAAGCTTGATGAAAATCAAACTTTTTAAGAAACAATATCAAAATTTTTTGGAATTTTTGGTATAAATAAATTTTCATTAATACGAATATTTCTTTTTTGATTGAATAGTTTAATATTGACATTATTATCAAATTCGTCTTTATAAGAAATATTTTCCACTTGATTTTCTTTTAATTTTAAAACATAAGTAGTATTTTCATACTTAGCTTCATAAGTATTTTGATCAATCATTTTAGCATTTTTAAAAATTTCATTTAAATTTGGAATATTTTCAAGTTTTGAAATAATAACTTGCTCTAAATCATATTCTATAATAGTGATTTTATTATTATCTATGAAAATATCTTTATGTAAGGGATTTTGATAATTCCAAAGAGCTTTATTATGGGTTATAGTAAAATGACCTGTATAATTGATTTTTGTTTTTTTATTATCTATGCTTTGGATAAAATCACTTGAAAAATTTTCAAAACTTAGATCAAGAGCAAAAATTTTAATCATCATACTTAATAAAATAAACACGATTTTCATAAAATTCCTTAAAAAATAAATATTTTTTAAAGCATTCTAGCTAAGTTTAATTAAATAATAGTTATAATGATAGTTTAAAAGATTTTAATCAAAAGGCTAAATTATGTTTTTAAGCACCTTAAAAACTTTACTTGGAACAAAAAATGATCGTGAAATAAAAAAATATTTTAAACGCGTTGAAAAAATAAATTCTCTCGAAGAAAAATATCAGAAAATGCAAGATGAAGAATTAAAAAATATTTTTGCAAATTTAAAAGAACAAGTTTTAAATAATCAAGTAAGTTTAGATGAAATTTTAAATGATGTTTTTGCAATAGTAAGAGAGGTTGGTAAAAGAACTCTTAATATGCGTCATTTTGATGTTCAGCTAATTGGTGGTATGGTTTTACATGAGGGAAAAATTGCAGAAATGAAAACAGGTGAAGGTAAGACCTTGGTTGCTACATTACCTGTAGTTTTAAATGCTATGAGTGGTAAAGGTGTTCATGTAGTTACTGTAAATGATTATTTAGCAAAAAGAGATGCAGAACAAATGAGTGCTCTTTATAATTTTTTAAATTTAAGTGTTGGGGTTATTGTTTCAGAGCAAAATAGCGATATAGAAAGAAAAAAGGCTTATAGTTGCGATATTACTTATGGAACAAACAATGAATTTGGCTTTGATTATTTACGTGATAATATGAAATTCGAAGCAAAGGATAAAGTGCAAAGAGGATATAATTTTGTTATTGTTGATGAAGTAGATAGTATTTTAATTGATGAAGCAAGAACTCCTCTAATTATAAGTGGTCCTACAAATAGAACTTTGGATGGCTATATTAAAGCTAATGAAGTAGCTAAAAAAATGAAACGAGCCAAAGAAGTGGAGGCACCACAAAAACCAGAAGGCGATTTTTTAGTAGATGAAAAAAATAGAACTATACTTATTACAGAAGAGGGTATAGCAAAAGCTGAAAAGCTTTTTGGAGTTGAAAATTTATATAGTCTTGATAATGCAATCTTAGCTCATCAATTAGATCAAGCTTTAAAAGCTCATAATCTTTTTGAAAAAGACGTGCATTATGTATTACGCAATAATGAAGTTGTTATAGTAGATGAATTTACTGGAAGATTAAGCGAAGGAAGACGTTTTAGCGATGGGCTTCATCAGGCTTTAGAGGCAAAAGAAAATGTAAAAATTCAAGAAGAAAGTCAGACTTTAGCTGATATAACTTTCCAAAATTATTTTAGAATGTATAATAAACTTGCAGGTATGACTGGAACTGCACAAACTGAAGCAAGTGAATTTTCACAAATTTATAATTTAGAGGTAATTTCAATCCCTACAAATATTAAAATTCAAAGAATTGATAAAGATGATCTTATTTATAAAACTCAAGAAGAAAAATTTAAAGCTGTAATAGAAGAAATTAAAAAAGCAAATTCCAAAGGTCAGCCTGTTTTAGTTGGAACTGCAAGTATAGAAAGAAGTGAAGTTTTTCATAAAATGCTTGTTAAAGAAAAAATTCCGCACTATGTTTTAAATGCAAAAAATCACGAGCAAGAAGCTTTAATTATACAAGATGCAGGAAAAAAAGGAGCTGTAACTATAGCTACAAATATGGCAGGACGTGGAGTTGATATAAAAATTGATGATGAAATAAGGGCATTAGGGGGACTTTATATTATTGGAACAGAGCGTCACGAAAGCAGAAGGATAGATAATCAACTTCGCGGTCGCGCTGGACGTCAAGGCGATCCTGGTATGAGTCGTTTTTATTTAAGCCTTGAAGATAATCTTTTAAGAATTTTTGGTGGTGATCGTATAAAAGGCATTATGGATAAATTGGGTATTCAAGAAGGTGAAAGTATAGAATCAAGAATAGTTACTAAAGCCATTGAAAATGCACAAAAGAAAGTTGAAAATTTACATTTTGAAAGTAGAAAGCATTTATTAGAATACGATGATGTAGCCAATGAACAAAGAAAAACAATATATCGTTATCGCAATGAGCTTTTAGATGAGGATTATGATATTAAAAGTAAAATTTCTCAAAATATTCAAGAGTATGTTTCTAATATTATGAATGAATTTTCAACCTATGATGAAGATAAAAAATTTGAAAATTTAAAACAAAAAATTCTTTATGAGTGTTCAACTGAAATTGATGATAAAGAATTTAAAGATTTAGAAAATTTCCAAATTCAAGAGAAATTAGTTTTGATATTGCAAAATTCTTATAATCATAAAATGCAAGAATTATCACAAGAAGAAATAAGAAATATAGAAAGAATTATTTACCTTCAAGTTTTAGATAATGCTTGGCGTGAGCATTTATATCAAATGGATATTTTAAAAACAGGGATTGGGCTTAGAGGTTATAATCAAAAGGATCCTTTAGTAGAGTATAAAAAAGAAAGCTATAATCTTTTTTTAGAGCTTGTAGAACGTATTAAATTTGATAGTATAAAACTTCTTTTTAGTATAGTTTTAAATAAAAAAGATATTAAAAATTTAGAAGAAAAAGCTAATGAAGAAAATCAAAAAATTTTAGACAATGCAGTTGAATTTGGAGCAAGCGAGGATAATTTAGGTGAGATGGAATTTAGAAAAGTCCCAAGAAATTCTCCTTGTCCTTGTGGTAGTGGAAAAAAATTTAAAGAATGTCACGGAAAAAGTGGGCCAAAACAAGGAATATTTTCTTGAAAAAAGGAATTTTGAGATATTTACTTTTTAAATATCTTCGCTTTGATAAAGAGCAACCTTTTATCAATCTTTCTATGCTTTTAGCCTTTTTAGGTGTTAGTGTCGGTCTTTGTGTGCTTTTAGTAGCAATGGCTATAATGAATGGCTTTGATAAAGAGTTTGAAAAAAGATTTTTTGTAATGAATTATCCTATTACTATTATGCCTAAATTTTACTCTTTGATTGATGATAATTTAATTGATAAATTAAAAAAAGAATTTCCTCAACTTAAATTTAGCCCTTATATCAGTACTCAAGTAATTATTAAAACAGATAATTCTTTTGAAGGTGGAGTATTATTTGGGGTCAATTTTCAAGATGAAAAAGAGATTAATGAGATAGTTAAAAAAGCTCTAATAATTGATCAAATACAAAATTTCGATATTTTAGTAGGTTCTGCTTTAGTGCGTGAGTTTGGTTTAAAAAGAGGGGATAAGTTAGCTATTATTTTCTCAAATCTTGATGCGAGTGGATTTTCTTTAACTCCTAAAACAAAACGTTTTGACATTAAAGCACAATTTCATTCGGGGCTCTTATTTTATGATAAAGCTTATATGTATGCTGATGTAAATGCTTTAAGAAAAATTTTAAATAGAAAACAAGATTATGATGGTATTCATATTTATAGCACCAATGCCTTTGAAGATCTTAAAAAAATAAAACAATATTTAGGAGATGATTATATAAGCGTTGGTTGGTGGGAGCAAAATCAAAACTTTTTTTCGGCACTAGCTTTAGAAAAAAGAGCTTTATTTATAGTTTTAATGCTTATTATTCTTGTTGCAAGTTTAAATATAGTAAGTTCTTTACTTATGATAGTGATGAATCGTCGTAGTGAAATTGCTCTTTTATTAGCCTTAGGAGCTAGTAGGGCAGAGATTAAAAAAAGTTTTTTTTCTTTGGGTATGCTAATTGGTGGAAGCGGTATGATATGTGGTGTTATTTTAGCTTTTATTATTTTATGGCTTTTGGGAAATTTTGATATTATTTCTCTTCCTGCAGATGTTTATGGAACAACAAAACTACCTCTTGATTTATCAATGATTGATTTTTTCTTGACTATATGTGGAGCTTTAATCATTGTTGCTTTATCTTCTTACTATCCAGCAAAAAAAGCAACGGAAGTTAATGTTTTAGATACTTTAAGAAATGAATAATTCTTTATAATATATATAAAGAATTATTTTCATCAATATATCCTATTTTTTTCGTGTTATACCAGCGTATCCCATCTATTTCTTTAATCGCTTCATCGGTTAGTTTTTTATTGTTTAAATATCCAACCATAACTTGATGTCCACCTAATAATATAGTTCCATCTGTATTGATTTTTATAGCTATACCATCTAGAATTTGACCCAAGTTATTTTGATTTGAATTTGTATTAATACTTATTATAGGTGAAAGTTCATTTAATCCAAATGTAGAAAAAATTCTTTTTTTAAATTTTGACTCAAATTCTTCTTTAATATTTTGATCGATTTTGCCACCACTTAAAATAATTCTTGTATTTATAAATGTGTTTTCATTTAAAGTTTGAATGTAATTTTTAAAGGCATTTGTTTCTTCGCATATTATTGTAATTTGATTTGCAATTTTATTTTTAAAATTTGTATTAATAATAGCTTTAACTCCAGTTAAAATAGGAAGGAAAGTCATAATAAAGCCAAAAAAACTATAAGTAGGCAATGAAGATGATATCATATCATCATTTCTTAAATTAAATCGATCTGATATTTGCATAATAGTGCTTAGAATATTGCGATTGTTAAACATAATACCTTGATTATTTTCGTAATTTATATTTGTAATGGCAAGATTATTTTTTGAAGGCGAAAATATAAGTTTTAAAAGACTTTTTGGAAAAACACTTATTAAAAGCGTATATAAAAATATTTTATTTTGTTGATCTTTTATAGTTTTTAAAATATCTTCCATAAAAATTAAATGAATATTTTTATCATTGAAATTTAAATTAAGACTTTCAAAAAAAACTTTTGATGTATAAATTTGTTTGATATTTGAATTTTGAATAATGGAATAAATATTTTTATCATTATAATTTAAATTTATAATAACTTTTTGTGATAATAAAATACTAAGATTGCAAAGCAGATTTTCAAATGAATTTGGAAGTAAAATTCCTATACATTCTTCTTTTGGCGCATAACTTCCTCTTGAAAAATGTATATTTAGTGTTTTAGAGTTTTTTTTGATTATTTTGCTTAATATAAAAGTTAAAGCTAAAAGCTTTCGATAAGTAAATGATATATTATTTAAAGGATCAATAAATGCAATACGAGAAAGATTTTTTTTAGCACAATCAATCCAAGTTCTTGTTATAGTATGCGTAGCTTCGCATCGCATTTGCCAAGTTTTAAATGATAGTTTTAATATACATTCTTGAATTTCTTTTTGACAAAGAGAATTTATTTCTTTGCCAAAGGCAATGCAAATATATTTTTGATTTATAGATCTATTTTTTAAAGAAAATTCTTCATTATTTTTATCAAAAGAACTATCCCATATACTTTTGATATGAAAAGGTATAATTTTTATTTGCTGATCTAAAATAATATTTTGCAAATTATAGTTTGTTTTATCTGTGAAAATACAAACTATTGCACCTTTGTTAAGTAGTTTAAGGCTTTCTTCTAGATTTTTAGACATAAAGTTAAATTTTTTAATAAAAAGTTTAATATACCAAGGAGAAAAAAGATTATTATCCATAATAAAATGAATTTTTCTAGGAATAACCATTTGTATAATAGCCCAATCAAGAAAACTATTATGATTTCCTATCAATAAAATCCCTTTTTGATTTGATAGATTTTCAAATCCATTGATTAAAAATTTATAATGGTGAAAAAAAGAAAAACTAATTAAAAATCTTACCAATAAAAAAGGAAGTTTTTTAAATATGTATAAAGACATAATAAAAGCAATAATTGTAAGAATATAAAAAATATAGTTTAAATTAAATTTAATAAATACAAGTAAAAAGATAGTCAGAATACAACTTAAAATAATAGTACTTTGTAAAAAATTATTTACAAGAATAACTTTTTGTATTTTTTTTACTTGAGAGTGCAGTTGTATCAGGGTAAAAAAAGGAATGATTACAAAAGATCCGCAAAACCCAAATAAAAAAAAGATTATAAAATGATTTAATATATAAGGCAATAATAGAGTTAAAATGCAAGAACCAAAAAGAGCAAAAGGAATAAATCCAAATTCAAGATAAGATATTGAAAATCTTTTAAAAACAAAAGAACCAAAGATAAATCCTATGGTTAAAAATATAAAATTTAAATAAAGATAAAATAAACTATCCTCAAGTAAAATATCTCTAACGTATATAGGAAATAATATTATATAAGATTCTAGCAATAATAAAAATATGGAAATTCCTAAAATAGAAGGAAAAAGAATTGGTTCTTTAATTATTGATTTTAAATTTTTTATAAAAATTTTTTTCTTTAAATAGCGCTTTAATGAATATGCAATCTTTTTTTCTTGTAAAATTGAAAGTTTATAGCTTAAAGCTAAATTTATTAAAGATAAAATAATAAAAGAAATACCAATGAAATTTATAAAATTAAAAATATTATTTTTGTTTAAATAAAAATAAGATATTCCAAAAGCAATTAAAATTGCCAAAGCACTACCAATGCCAATTAATAAATTAATTTTTAATACAAATTGTTTTTGAATTATTTTCAATATATAAGCATAAAAAATAGGAAAATAAAAAGAATTAAATAAAGCTAATAGAAAATTTAAAAATAAAATCAGCCAAAAAATATGATTATAATAAGATATGCAAATAATTAAAGACAATAAAAACAACAAAAAAACCAATAATTTCATAATATGTTTTTTAAAATAAAAAATATTAAAAAATTCAATTATAGGATAAAATAAAACAAAGGGTAGAAAAAATAAAATATCATTTAATGTAATGAAAAAAAATTGTAAATCTTTTTCATAGGTATTATAAATGATATTTTCGGTTATTGTTTTATGGGTTGCATAAATAAAAACATTTATAAATATTGACAATAAAAGAATATAAACTTGACTAATTTTTTTTAGGAAAAAATCTCTCATTTACTTACATTAAACCTAAAATGCATAACATCTCCGTCATTAACTAAATAATCTTTTCCTTCTAAACGCAATTTTCCTGCTTCTTTAGCTTTAGCTTCCCCTCCATAATGAATGAAATCTTCATAAGAAATTACTTCAGCTTTAATAAAACCTTTTTCAAAATCATTATGAATAACGCTTGCAGCTTTTGGAGCTTTCCAGCCCTTTTTAATAGTCCAAGAGCGCACTTCTACTACTCCAGCAGTAAAATAGTTAATAAAGCCAAGCTTATGGAAACTTGTGCGGATAATTTGATCAAGTCCGCTTTCTTTAATTCCTAAAGAATTTAAAAATTCATAACTTTCTTCTGTGCTAAGAGTGCTTAATTCTTCTTCTATTTTAGCACAAAGTTTAATCACTTCTTGATTTTGTTTTTTTGCATATTCTTTTAGAGTTTTTACATAATGATTATCTTCATTAAGAGTATTTTCATCAACATTTGCTCCATAAATTACTTCTTTAGCAGAGAGTAATCTTAATTCTTTAATAAGATTTTGATAAATTTCACTATCTTGTTTTTCGAAAGTTTTTGCCATCAAGCCTTTATTAAGATGATCAAGTAAATGTGAAGCTAATTCTAATGCTTCTTTAGCTCCTTTTTGATTGGCTTTTACCTCTTTAGAAAGTTTTTCTATTTTTTTATTTAATTGTTCAATATCAGCTAAGATAAGCTCTGTATTGATAATTTCAATATCTCTTATAGGATCTACACTTCCTTCAACGTGGGTGATATTTTCCTCTTCAAAGCAACGCACTATATGTAAAATAACCTCAGTTTCTCTAATGTTAGAAAGAAATTTATTACCAAGACCCTCTCCTTTACTTGCTCCTTTAACAAGTCCAGCTATATCTACAAATTCAATTAAAGATCTTATAATTTTTTGTGGATTAACAATTTTGGCTAATTGATCAAGACGTGAGTCAGGAACTTCAACCAATGCTTTGTTTGGTTCTATAGTGCAAAAAGGATAATTAGCACTTTGTGCATTTTGTGTTTTAGTTAAAGCATTAAAAGTTGTTGATTTTCCTACATTAGGAAGTCCTACTATTCCTACAGAAAGACTCATTTATTTTTCCTTAAAAGATGAATTAAGAAATTTACACACATTCTAACTCCAGCTCCACTTGCTCCAAAATTCATATAGCCCCAATTTTTTTCTATATAAGCAGGACCTGCAATATCTAAGTGCAACCATTTATCTTTGTATTCTTTGCGTATAAATTTATCTAAGAAAAGTCCAGCAGTAATTGCTCCCCCATAACGACTCGATGAAACATTGCAAACATCTGCTATATTTGATTTAATAAGTTCTTTAAGATAGGGATTAAAATGTAATATAGTTGTATATTCTCCACTTTTTTTACTTGATATATAAAATTCATTTTGTAAATCTTCGTTATTTCCCATAATAGCACTTGTATATTCTCCAAGTCCTACGACACAAGCTCCTGTTAAAGTAGCTAAGTCTATAAGTAAATCAGGTTTTAAATCTTGTGCAAAAGAAAGACAATCAGCCAGCACCAATCTCCCTTCTGCATCAGTATTTCTTACTTCTATACTAACACCTTCTCTTGAGATTAATATATCATCAGGCTTGTAAGAATTTCCACCTATCATATTTTCTGTAGCACCGATGATACAATGAACTTCAAATTCCAATTCAAGCTCAGCTATTGCTTTTATAATTCCCATAGCAGCAGCAGCACCGCTTTTATCTGCTTTCATAGTAACCATATAATCCGAAGGTTTTAAGCTAAGTCCGCCGCTATCATAAGTTAAACCTTTGCCCACAAATACAATACGTTTTTTTGCATTTTTATGCTTATAGCTAAGGTGAATAAGACGTGGAGGATGGATAGATGAGCGATTAACTGCTAAAAAAGCATTCATTTTTTCTTTGGCTAAAAATTTTTCATCATAAATTTTACACGTTATATTTTTATTTGATTTTGCTAAATTTTTAGCATCTTCTGCCATTTGAAGTGGGGTATAAAATTCTGGAAATTCATTAACAATATTTTTTGTGAAATTTGTAGCATTAGCTAAAATATCACCTCTTGTAATTCCTATTTTTGCTTCATTTTGGTTAAATTTTTTACCATTAATATCATTTTTAGCTATAATGATTTTTTTAATATTTGATTGATTTTTTTCACTTTTATATTTATCAAATTTATATGTAGCAAAAATAATTCCCTCAACCAAAGAAGCAAAGCTTCTAACAACACATTCTCCTATTATAGAAGGGGTTTTTATAGTTTTAATATTTAATTTTTCAAGACATTTATAGGCCTCATAAAAACTTTTTCTTATATCTTCATAATTAAGGCTTTTAAGTTCTATAAACAATTTTTTATTATGTAAATCAATACATAATCCTTCTCCCTTATAATTGTTAAGATCAAAGAAATTTTTATATTCTTTTAAATTCTTTATATTTTTATTTTGTATAAAAATAAGTTCAAAATCAGCTGCAATCTCTTCAATATTTTTTGAGCTAAGTTCAAATTTCATCATTTCTTCCTTTTTTCTTTTAATAAAGATTTTTCCATTTGCTTAAAACCAAATAATAAAAGCAATAAAAATAATATAATAATCAAAGCAGCATAATACCAATGCTCTTCTGCCCAGCTAACTGCCTTCCAAATGGCTTCTCCAAAATACCAAGCTAAAAGTATAGTAATGCTTGCCCAAACCCAAGCGCTAAAGAGATTAATAATAGCAAATTTTTTAGCACTATATCTTGTAATGCCAATACTCATAGGTATAATTGTTCTAAAGCCATACATATAGCGTTGAATAAAAATAATAGGCCAACCAAATTTTTGTAAAAGCAAATGAGCTACTGCGAATTTACGCCTTTGCGTTCTAAGTTTTTTTTGTATATATTTTTTATTATATCTTCCAATATAAAAATAAACTTGATCTCCAGCAAAGCCTCCAAGACCTGCTATAAAAATGACTAAACCTAAATTAACATGACCTTGATGAGCAAAAATTCCCGCTAAAATTAAAGCAAGTTCCCCTTCTAACATACACCATACAAAGATGATAATATAGGCAAGATCTTTATAATTATAAAGTAAATTTTTTAAAAAATCTTCCATAATAGGCCTTTCTAAATTTGTAAAATACTATAAACTGAAGTAATACTAGAGAGTTTTTCAGCCCCTTTTAAATCTTTTAATTCAAGTAAAAAGCAAGATTCTACACATTGCCCTCCAGCTTTTTGTATTAGCTCACAAGAAGCTATAGCAGTTCCTCCAGTTGCTATTAAATCATCAACAAGAAGTACTTTAGCATTTGGAATTCCTTTAAATGCATCTTGATGAATTTCTAAAGTATCGCTTCCATATTCTAATTCATATTCGCAAGAAAATGTTTTGTAAGGAAGTTTTTTAGGTTTTCTTATAGGAACAAAAGGAATATCAAGTCTTGCACAAAGCATAGCAGCAAAAATAAATCCACGACTTTCTGCCCCAGCAATAAAATCAAGAGTTATATTTTTATAGCGTTCTTGTAAATGATTTAACAAAAAAGACAAGGCTTTTTTATCATTAAGTAGGGTTGTAATATCTCTAAATTGAATTCCTTTTTTAGGAAAATCTGCAATGGTTCTAATTGTATTAAGTAAATATTTTTGTTCTTCTGTGTTTAATGTTTTCATAATAATGCCTCTATTTTTGCTTCTAATTCTTTAATTCTTTGTCTTAATTTATCATTCTCTAATCGATATTGAGAATTTCTAGTTCTAAGTGAAGTTAAATCAGCTTTAATTTTATTAAGCTCTTCTGTTAAAATATCTATATTTCCTAGACTCCTTTGAAGTTGAACTTGAAGTTTTCTTATGATGATTTCTGTATCATCAAGATTACGTTTAATAAACTCTTTAGAGTGTTTTTCTTTATGAAGTAGTGTTTTATAATAAAACAACATAACAATTAAATAAATACTGATACAAATAAGCAAAGTTAATATAAGCCAATCTAAAAACATTTATAATCCTATTTCAATTTTTTGAATTCTATTAATATGTCTTCCCTGATCAAAAGGTGTTTGGATAAAATTTTGAATAATATCAATCGCCAAATCAATCCCAATAAGTCTTCCACCTAAAGCTAAAACATTTGCATTATTGTGTTTTCTAGCTAGTTTTGCGCTAAGACTTTCATTGCATAAAGCACAGCGAATGTTTTTATGTCTATTTGCAGCAATTGAAATGCCAATCCCTGATCCACAAATTAAAATTCCAAAACTTTTATCATCAATTTTACTAGCGAGCAAATGAGCAAAATCAGGATAATCACAGCTTGAAGTATCATGCGTTCCTAAATCGATAAAAGTAATATTTTGGTTTTGAAAAAAAATACAAATTTGTTCTTTAAGTTTAAAACCAGCGTGATCACTGGCAATATAAATTTGTTCTTTAAGCATATTAAAAAACCCAATCTAACTAAAATTAAGATTTATTTTATCATAATAAAGTATAAAAATAATTAATTTAAAATATAAAATATGCTAAATATTTTTGTGATACAATAATATTCCAAAATATCTTTATAAATATCAAGGGAAATTAGTTAATGAAGTTTATACTCATAGGATCTTCTACAGGTGGACCTAATCAGCTTAAATATTTACTAAAAGATGTAAATATTAAAAATACTTGTATTATTATAGCTCAGCATATGAGTCAAAGTTTTATTCCTTCTTTTGTAAATCAGTTTAACAAAGAAGCTTTAAGCGAAGTATGTATTATAAATGATAAAGAAATGCTGTCAAATAAAATTTATATTTGCCAAAAAAATACTATTTTAACAGGTTCTTTAAATCCAGTTGCAATATGGCAAGATGAGATTTTGTCAGATTTTAAACCAAGTGTTGATTTACTTTTTAATTCTGCAATTGAACTTAGTAAAACAAATAAAATACTAGCTATTATTTTAACAGGTATGGGAAATGATGGGGCAAAATCTTTGCTTAAGCTCTATAAAGCCGGAGTAAAGTGTTTATGTGAAAATGAAGCAGATTCTGTAGTTTATGGAATGCCCAAAAGAGCTAAAGATTTAAATCCTGACTTAAAGCCTATGAGTTTGAAAGAAATTAAAAAAGAGATTTTAGATTTTATTGAATAAGAATAATATTAAGGAGTATCTATGGAAACAAAGAGTCTTAATGAATTTGAATTTAATGAATTTGTAAAAATAATCAACGAAATAAGCGGTATAGATTTAACTGATAAAAAAAATACCTTATCTTTAAAATTATCTAAATTTTTATTAGAACATGGATTTGATAATTTTCAAAATTTTTTGCTCAAATTAAAAGTTAATCAGAAATTAAAACAAGAAACTTTAGATTTTGTTACCATAGGTGAAACATATTTTTTAAGAGAACTTGAGCAACTAAAAGAAGCAATTTATTATATTAAAAGTTTGGAAAAAAGTGTAAGGGTTTTAAGCGCTCCTTGCTCAACGGGAGAAGAAGTATATTCTTTAGCTATTTTAGCTAGTCAAAATTACGTTAAAGATATAGATATTTTAGGAATTGATATAAATTCTAATGTTATAGAAAAAGCAAAATTAGGAAAATATCAAGGAAGGACATTGCAAAGACTTAGCGAGATTGAAAAAAATAAATTTTTTACAAGAGAAGGTGAAATATATACTATCAATAAAAGCGAACTTTGTCCTTGTAAATTTGAGCTTTGTAATGTTTTTGAAGATAAATTTTTAAGACTTGGAAAATTTGATATTATTGTATCGAGAAATATGATGATTTATTTTAATTATGATTCTAAGTTAAAACTTATGGAGCATTTTTATAAAATTTTAAATAATAAAGGAAGATTATATATTGGAAATGCCGATTTAGCTCCTGATATAGAATTGTTTAAAAAAGTTTTTTCTTCTAAAGGTGTATATTACGAAAAAATATAAATCATTTGAAGATCTTTATTTTACAGCATTTTTTAATATTTATTTTAATAGAATGCCGTTTTAACTTTTAAGGATATTTATGCGTGGTTATAAAATTTTTTCAGGTTCAGCTAATATTAATTTCGCAAAAGAAATTTCAAAATATCTTTCTTTACCTTTAAGTGATGCAGGTATTAAGCGTTTTAGTGATGGTGAAATTAGTGTTCAAATTGATGAAAGTGTTCGTGGAAAAGATGTTTTTATTATACAAAGTACTTGCGTTCCAACAAATGATAATTTAATGGAGCTTTTGATTTTAACAGATGCTTTAAGAAGATCAAGCGCTAATTCTATTACTGCAATTGTTCCTTATTTTGGATATGCAAGACAAGATAGAAAAGCTAATCCTAGGGTTCCAATTACAGCCAAATTAGTTGCTAATTTAATTCAAACTTCAGGAATTGATCGTGTTGCAACTATTGATTTGCATGCAGGTCAAATTCAAGGTTTTTTTGATATTCCAGTTGATAATCTTTATGGAAGTATAGTTTTTAATGACTATATAAAAAATAAACATTTTAAAAATGCAATCATTGCAAGTCCTGATATAGGAGGGATTGCAAGAGCGCGAAGTGTTGCAAAACATTTAGGTCTTGATATTGTTATCGTTGATAAAAGAAGAGAAAGAGCTAATGAAAGCGAAGTTATGAATATCATAGGCGATGTTAAAGATAAAGAAGTGATTTTGGTTGATGATATTATAGATACTGCAGGAACTATAGTAAAAGCTGCTGAGGTTTTAAAAGATAGAGGGGCAAGATCGGTTATGGCTTGTTGTACTCATCCTGTATTAAGTGGAGCAGCATATGAAAGAATTCAAAATAGTGCGCTAGATGAACTTGTTGTTACAGATACAATTCCTCTTAAAAAAGAACTCCCTAACATTAAAGTATTAAGTGTAGCTCCAATTTTTGCAGAAGTTATACGCCGTGTTTATCATAATGAAAGTGTTAATTCTTTATTTATCTAAAAATTAATAAAAATATATAAAGATTAAAAAATAAATATTTATTCCATTTTGACATAAAATGGAATAAATATTGCTTGTATTATTTTATATTTAGATTGAAGGCAGAAAAATCTAAATAAAGGATTTAATATGAGCATCTTTAGTATAAATGATAATTCAAGTT
>NZ_JAENKS010000242.1:0-395 GCF_016598975.1 Campylobacter sp. 2018MI34 | reverse complement strand
AGCTGGCAGCACGTTACTTTTATGGCCTGCTTGTGCGAGCGCATGTACCCGAACTACGCCATGTTTTGCAAGCAGACGGAATTCGGCGACGGACAGATCTACCGTCGCATTCTGGATCTGATCTGGGAAACCCTGACGGTGAAAGATGCGAAGGTCAATTTCGATAGCCAACTGGAGAAGTTTGAAGAGGCAATTCCGGCAGCTGACGACTATGATCTGTACGGCGTTTACCCGGCGATTGATGCCTGCGTCGCATTAAGCGAATTAATGCATTCTCGTCTTAGCGGCGAAACGCTGGAACACGCTATTGAGGTTAGTAAGACTTCAATTACTACGGTGGCGATGTTGGAAATGACTCAGGCTGGTCGGGAAATGACCGATGAGGAGCTCAAAAC
>NZ_JAENKS010000241.1:0-396 GCF_016598975.1 Campylobacter sp. 2018MI34 | reverse complement strand
ATTTTAGCTTAAACTATAATGGAATGTTTGATAAAGATGGTAAAACTCATACAGGATATGCTCAATTTAATTATGTGTGGTAAAAGAATATAAATAATTCTAAATAGTTATTTAGAATAAATATAAATAAACTAGTTTAATCTCCTAAACCCTAAATGACTTTAAGTTGTTTGGGGTTTATTCTTTTAAAAATACTTAATAAATTAAATCATAAGTTTAAATATAGAATAAAATTAAATGATAGAAAGTTAAAATAAAAATATAAATAATATATAAAATAATAAAAAATATATAAAACAAATAGAAAGTTAAAATATAAAATAATAAAAATAACATATAGTTTATAAAGCAATATAAAATAAATACAAATAATAATTAAAAAGCAATACAAAAATA
>NZ_JAENKS010000240.1:0-397 GCF_016598975.1 Campylobacter sp. 2018MI34 | reverse complement strand
CAACGATTTGATCACCTCGATGGCGGGATCGATCTCCGCCGAGCACGGCATCGGCATCGAGAAGCTCGACGAGCTCGCCCACTACCGCAGCAAGATCGAGCTCGACACGATGCGCACCATAAAGCGGTCGTTGGATCCGAAGAACATCATGAACCCGGGCAAGGTGTTGCGTGTCTGATGTTTCCCGTCGCCGCAGGGGGTTCGCATACGAATATGAACCTCCGTCGTCCCGACCGGAGCGAAGCGGAGTGGAGGGATCTCTTCATGCAACGTCCGCCAGGATGAGTGGGTCCCTCGACGGAGTTTACCCCGAGGTCATCCGAGGGGCTTCGCTCCGCTCGGGACGACGGATATACCGGCGCGTCAAAGTTAGCGCCCATGAGAGCCGCGCTTCCAG
>NZ_JAENKS010000239.1:0-397 GCF_016598975.1 Campylobacter sp. 2018MI34 | reverse complement strand
GTTATCGATTGTCTGGAGGCCGCGCTCACCTGCCCATGGGATGAGTATCTGGCGTGGATCGCCACCCTGGAAGCCGGTAGCGATGCCCGGCGTAAAATGGAAGGCGTGCCGAAGTATGGCGAGATCGTTATCGATTTCAACCATGTGCAAATGCTGGCGCGCGCGTTTGATGAGGCGCGCGCCGCGCAGACCCCGCAGCAGCAAGAATGGAGCAAACTGATGCTCAGTATGCTGCATGACATTCATCAGGAAAGCGCCATCTACCTGATGGTGAGGAGGCTTCGTGACTGACGTTTTACTCTGTGTCGGCAACAGCATGATGGGCGACGACGGCGCAGGCCCGCTACTGGCGGAAATGTGCGTGGCGCAGCCGAAGGGCAACTGGGTTGTCATCGAC
>NZ_JAENKS010000238.1:0-397 GCF_016598975.1 Campylobacter sp. 2018MI34 | reverse complement strand
ATAGTGGACCTATGCATATAGCAGCCGCTTACAAGATAAAAACCATAGCAATCTTTGGTCCTACTAAATTTACCCAAACTTCACCTTGGAAACATCCTAATGCAAAATTAGTGCATTTAAATCTAGACTGTATGCCTTGTATGCAAAAAATTTGCCCTTTAAAACATCACAAATGTATGAAAGATTTAAAACCTGAATTAGTTTTAAAAAACTTTCATCAAAAATTCTCATCGACTATTTGACAAAGTGCATGAATGATTAAAATATGCATTTCTTGAATTCTTGCTGTATCATTGCTTGGTACAACAAGATTGTAATCACAAATTTCATTCATCTTACCCCCACTTTTTCCACTTAACCCTATACAAAGCATTTTAAATTCTTTTGCTTTTTTAAA
>NZ_JAENKS010000237.1:0-397 GCF_016598975.1 Campylobacter sp. 2018MI34 | reverse complement strand
ATGATGCGATGCTCAACGAGAATCATGCGCATGGTGCTGTGAGCTTGTTGCGGATTGCCCACCCGGACGGTCGAGCACCTTGGCGGCTTTGTCGATTTCGTCCGACAGCTTCCCCAAGTTGTCTATCAGCATGGCGCCGAACCGCTGACGTTCGGCCAGAGCGTAGGTTTTGCGATACTCGCTCATGCTGCGCCCCCGCTGGTTATGGCGATGAAGGCCTTGGCCATGGCGAATGCCAAGTGCTCGCAGCTGCCGGCCGGCCGGTCGTGGTGTTGGACGACGGGGTCGCTGTCGAGAGCTATGATCGCCGCATAGACCCCAAGGCCGCTCATGGTGCGAGGCTTGGCGTCGAGCGCGGCGCGCGTGAGGCTCTGCAGTTCCAACCGCAGATCCCACA
>NZ_JAENKS010000236.1:0-397 GCF_016598975.1 Campylobacter sp. 2018MI34 | reverse complement strand
GTGTGGAAGATGAACGGATCTTCGGCGAAGCCGGTGCCGGCATCGCCCAGGACCGTCATGAAGCGTTCCTTGCCGTATATGCGCTCGAGCTCGTCCGTTGGCCGTCCTACCGTGAGCGTGAGCTGGTGGCGCAGCGGCCGGCTCGTGTGGGTGCCCGGTATGCAGCGATGTGGGCCCGCTGCCTCGTCGACTGCTCGCAGGTAGAAAAAGAACTTGAGCGTGCGCCAGCCGTTCATGTCGAAGTGGTACTTGTCTTGCGATGCCGCATGCAGGTCGGCGTCACTGACCCGCTCTGCCGGAAAACTCCACCACAGGCGCGTTCGATTCCAGACAGCCGACTTGCCGAGATAGGCGATGGCAACAGCACGCAATGCGGGATCGTCGCGTAACTTCGAGA
>NZ_JAENKS010000235.1:0-398 GCF_016598975.1 Campylobacter sp. 2018MI34 | reverse complement strand
TAATATAGGTTAGTCAACTACAGGGAGATAAAGATGACTGTTTTACGCGAAAATCTTGTGATGGATTTACATTATGCGTCCGAAACCACCTTCGGCGAGAAAGTTGCCAAACTGACCGTCGTTCTGCGTGACAACACTACCGGAACGGAGGTTCACACCAGCACCTTAGTGCGCGAGGGAGAAGGTGAAAGTGCGGTATACACCGTAGGTTATCAGAACATCAGCAACGCAACCGACCCGCTGCTGCTAACGCTGGAAGCGTATTTCCGCACCGCAGACAAGGCGATGTTCGATAAGCTGATGACCAGAGTGGATACGCTGTTTACCTCTGATTTGAACTCTAACAGCACCTGGATGGGTCAATACGGTCTGCGTATCGTTTCCAGCGCGATGGTAGA
>NZ_JAENKS010000234.1:0-398 GCF_016598975.1 Campylobacter sp. 2018MI34 | reverse complement strand
GGTATAGAGGTTAAACTCGCGGGCGATACGACCCACGGCCACCAGACCTTCCGGGGTGATTTCACCGCCAGCGGAGCGCGGGATCACCGAGTAGGTGCCGTCTTTCTGGATATTCGCCAGGAAGTTATCGTTAGTATCCTGTAGCGGCGTGTGCTGCGGTTTGAGGATGTATTCGTTCCAGCACGACGCCAGCAGCGAACCGACGGTCGGCTTACACACTTCGCAGCCGTAGCCTTTACCGTGTTTCGCCAGCAGTTCTTCAAAGGTTTTAATGCCTTCCACGCGTATTAAGTGGAACAGTTCCTGACGAGAATAAGCAAAGTGCTCGCACAGGTTGTTGTTGACTTCAATACCCTGTTTCGCCAGTTCGGTGTTCAGTACCTGCGTCACCAGCGGGA
>NZ_JAENKS010000233.1:0-398 GCF_016598975.1 Campylobacter sp. 2018MI34 | reverse complement strand
AACAAAAGGGGTGCCGCTAACAGAAATTGAACGGCTGGCCGAGAACAAGCTGCGTGAAATTCAGGGGAAACGTCGCGATGTAATAGCCTGATACCTCTCCAATATTAGCGGAGAATATCCAGAGATATTCTCCGCTGGTTACACAACCTTTACTCCCTCCAGCGAGTGCGCACAGGATATACCCTGTTGAAGCCTCCCCAGTGTTTACCACCTCTACGTAACTAATTGATCCATAATAATATCGGCAAATAGGGTAAGTCTTCTTCTGCATCATTATTTTATTGCGTATTCCTGGTGGGGGCCGTGCCGTAAATACGCTATATACAAAACAGGGAAATAATTTAAGAGAAGGTGGATAGCGATCTTATGAGCGTGTGTGGTGCAGAGTTGAATAAATA
>NZ_JAENKS010000023.1:0-21897 GCF_016598975.1 Campylobacter sp. 2018MI34 | reverse complement strand
GATATTTGACCAAATTCATCATTTGTTTTTATATTAATGGTTGATACATTATTTGTTTTATGATTAATAAAATCAAAGAATGAGTTAAGACCATTTTGGATAGTGGTAAGTGGGGAGAGAAGTTTAGAAAGGATAACATAAAGCAATATGATACTAAGTGCTATCATTATAATAACAACTACTATTTGTATATAAGCCATTTTATTTGCAGAACTTTTTATCACATCCAATGATTCTGCTATACAAGCAGTATAATCTCCAATTTTAGTACAAATTCCAAATCTTTGTGAGCCATCAGCGCGTTGATATTCAAAAGGTTCTAAATCAGCTTTTGTTTTAGCAATATTTGCAATTTGGTCTATATTGTAACCTTCTTTAAGTTGTTCTTTATCTGTTGAAGCAAAAACTTTATTGTTTTTATCAAAAACAAAAGTTCTTCCTGGATTAGTTTCAAATTCTTTTTGCAATTCTTCTACCAAAACATCAATTGCTAAAACTCCTATAAATTTACCATCTTTATAAAGAGCTTTTGAGTAAGTAAAACAAGGAAGATTTGAAGTTATGTCAATATAAGAAGGGGTTATATAAATTCCATTTGTTTTTAAAGCTTCTTGATAATAATCTCTTGTTCTTGCATCATAATTATCAGCTTTACCATAAATGCCAAAATTCTTTCCTTTAGCATCAGAATCTGTATCACTTACAACAAGCTCACCATCTGGTTGTGCAATATAAGCTGCTAAAAATCCTCCAGCTTCTCTTAATAATTTTAAATCATCTCCTATATTTTCCATCAAAGCTTGTTGGTTGTTTAATTGATTATAAGAAAATGACAAAATTCTTTTTGAAAAATTTTCAAGAGTATCAGAATTGTTCTTTGAAAAATTTATCATAGAATTTTTTGCAACTTTAATATAGTTTGTTTCAGCATTTACAACTTCATGATATATACTCTTATTAACAAAAATGTAAGTTATAATTCCAAGCAAACCTAAGCAAAAAATTGCAATTAAATTTGCAACCAAAGAAACCTTAAATTTTAAGCTCATATAAAACTCCTTAAATTAAAGATTTTTTTCAAAGCCGTTATTTTATCAAATAAAAATTTATTTTTTATTAAAAAAAATTAAACGATTGTTTGCTATACTATAAGACTTAAAAATCTTTAAAAACATTCTAGAAAGTCAATCTAATGAAAAAAATTATATTATTATGTTTTTCTTTTTTAATACTACAAGCAAAACCTTTAATTAGTGTTAGCATAGCTCCTCAAGCATTTTTTGTAAAGAAAATAGCCGCAAATACTCTAAATATCAATATAATATTACCGCCAAATAGTAATGAACACAATTTTGAATTTAAACCAAGCACGATGAAAGATCTTGAAAAAAGTGATATTTATTTTACCATAGGATTAGAATTTGAAAAAGTTTTTATAGATAAATTTAAACAAAATTTCCCAAAACTTCAAGCTGTAAATATGCAAAAAAATATAACTTTACTAGAAACTGATGATGAGCACGAACATTTACATGATCACTCTCATGAACATGAACATTCGCATGAACACTTTGATCCTCATACTTGGCTTGATCCTATCTTAGTGCAAACTATGGCTTTAAATATTTATGATGCTTTAAGTCAAAAATATCCACAAAATAAAAATTTATATAAACAAAATTTAGATCAATTTTTAAAAGAGTTAAATAGTTTAAATTTGCAAATTGCATCAAAACTAGAAAAATTAAAAAATAAAGAATTTGTAGTTTATCATCCTTCTTGGACATATTTTGCAAAACGTTATAATCTTATACAAATTCCCGTAGAAATTCTAGGCAAAGAACCAAAAAGCAAAGATTTGCAAAATCTAATCACTCTAATAAAAAATAAAAATATAAAAGTCATTTTTGTTCAAAGTGGCTTTCCTGAAAATGCGGCAAAAACATTAGCAAAAGAATGTGATGCGCAAATTTATAAAATAGATCATTTGTCTTATGATTGGGAAAATGAACTTTTAAAAACAGCTGATGCCTTTTCTAAAAATCTATAATTAGGTCTTTAATGCTTTTTTTTGAAATTTCTAATCTTAATTATACATATGGAAATGAAATAGTTTTAAAAAATATCAATCTAAATTATGATAACAAAGACTTTCTTTCTATCATAGGTCCAAATGGTGCAGGAAAATCAACCCTCATAAAACTTATCTTAGGACTTTTAAAATCTAAAAATGAGATCAAATTTCAAGCTATTCAAAGAAAAGAAATAGGTTATGTTCCTCAATATACTTTAGCAAATCCTAATTTTTATCCAAGAGTAATTGAAATTGTTCTTATGGGACTTATAAGTAAAAAAATTTTTGGTTTTTACAGCAAAGAAGATAAAGAAAAAGCTATGCAAGCTTTAAAAAGCGTAGGAATGGAAAATTTTTGGAATAAAACAATAAATTCTTTAAGCGGTGGGCAAAGACAGCGCGTTTTTATTGCAAGAGCATTAGCAAGTGAATGCAAAATGCTGATTTTAGATGAGCCAACTGCAAGTGTTGATAATAAATCTGCTATACAAATTTTTGAACTTTTAAGCTCTTTGCATCAAAAAGGTGTAGGAATTTTACTCATTTGCCACGATATTAATCTAGTGCTTGCTTATAGTGATAAAATCGCTCATTTAAATAAAGAGCTTTTTTTACATACTAACGCCAAAGAGAAAGAAAAAAGTTTATTTTTAAAGCATTTATACGAAAATCATTCTCATTTTTGTGATGTGGAAATGAGTTTAAATTCTTGTTTTTGCGATGAAAAAAATTGTAATAGCAAAAAGTTATGCGAACAAGAATTTGTAAGAAGAAATTTAAGAAAAACCGAATTTAAAAAAGAAAATTTTTGTTTGAAATTTTCAAAGGAAAATTATGTTTGAAATTTTAAATTTCACTTTTTTTCAAAACGCTTTATTGGGAGCATTTTTAGTCAGTATAGCTTGTGGAGTTATAGGGACTTTAGTGATGATAAATCGCCTTTTTTCTATGGCTGGAGGTATAACACACGGAGCTTTTGGTGGTATAGGAATAGCTTTTTATTTTTCTTTGCCTATTTTATTAAGCACAGGAATATTTACTTTATTTTTAGCTTTTTTAGTGGCCTTTTTAGCTAAGCGTTATGAATATAGAAGCGATAGTATTATTGCTGTAATTTGGGCTTTTGGAATGGCTATTGGCATTATATTAATTGATTTAAGTCCTAATTACAACACGGATTTAATGGCTTATCTTTTTGGAAGTATTTTAGCCATAGGAACACAAGATCTATGGCTTATGGGTATAGTTGATATAATAGTAATAGTTTTGATAGTTTTATTTTATAGACAATTTGAAGCTTTAAGTTTTGATGCTGAATTTGCAAAAGTTCGTGGTGTTAATATAAACTTTTTTCATTATCTTTTAATTGCACTTATGGCTTTTTGTATAGTCATTTCCATACGTCTTGTAGGGCTTATTTTAGTTATGGCCTTACTTAGTATCCCAAGTTTTATTGCTGAAAATTTTAGCAAAAGACTTGGTTTTATTATGATTTTAGCAAGTTTTTTAAGTATGATTTTTTGCATTTTAGGACTTATACTTAGCTATTATCTTAATCTCTCAAGCGGTGCTTGTATCATAGCTGTAGCTTGTTTTGGATTTTTAATACATTTGATAGGTAAGTTTTTAAAAAGGTAAAGGTGTAAAAAGCACTTGAACTTTTATATCTCGTTTAGAATAGTGCTTTTCGAATTCAAACCAAAAATGTTTGCTCGCATTAAATACTAAAGGACTTTCAAATTTTTCTTTTAATTTCATTGTTCTATCACACAAAGGATATATGAGTTTAATATCATGAATTTTAAATTTACAAGCATAAGCAAACATTTGATACAAATCACTTTGTACTATGCCCTGCTTTTTATCTTTATCACTATCTGGAATTTTCCACTTGGTATCTAAAATCATTGTATTTTCTATATATAAATCAGGCTTTAGCATAAAACATTTTTCATCATTTTTTGAAATCAAGTATTTTCCACTGCTTTGAGTTTTGATATTTTTACTTGGATTTGCTTTTTTTAGCATATGAGCTACATAATCTTCAAAAAGTTTTTCCATAGAAAAAAGCAAAGCAAAAGCTTCATTTTTACCATGATAAGGCATAAAACTTTCATTTTTTAAGAAAATTTTACACCATAAAAGCAAGTTTTCATAATAATCAAAATGTCTTGAAATTTTATAGCTAAAATCTTTTTCATAATTTTTAGAAAATTCTACCTCATCAAGCATTTGCAAGGACTTTATGAGTCTAAATTTATTTATATTTGTTTTGGATTTTAAGAAATTTAGAGTAGATTTTATTAAGCGGTTTGGCGCTATATCTAAAACAAACTCATCACAACTTGTAAAAAATTTTTCTTTATGAACTAAATTTTGTTTAATATGCTCACTAAAAAGTAGTTTTCCTTTTAAAAAAGCTCTATTACTCTCATAATCTACATAAGATCTCATTAAACCTTTTTTATACACACTATCAAATTCATCTAAAAACATTGTGATAAAAATCTCAAATAATGGCATTTTAGAACTTTGCAAAGATGAAATTTGTGATTTTTTAAAAGGAGAATTTTTTAAGGTTTTTAGTAAATTAATTAAAAGAATTTTAGGGTTAAAATTTACTTTTGTTAAACTATACCATTTTTTTACTTTGATATTTTTCAAATCTTTTGTTTTGCTAATTTTTAAAATTTTATAATCTTGAAAATAACTAAACCTCGTAAATAATTCATTATTCTTATTTATTACATAGGCATTTTTTAACTTTTCTTTTGCTATGTTTAAACTATCTGTACTATCTTTATAACTTTCTAAATTTGTGCATTTTGGTAAAATTTCTAAAACTCCGCTTTTAGTTTGGATAATGCCTACATAATTTTTAGCTTTTAGGGTATTTTTATTTTTAAAACCTAGAAGATTTTCATTATTTTTTGTAAAATCTTCTAGTTCTTGATAAAATTTTCTAGCTTTTTGCTCTATATTTTCTTTACCTTCTTGTTTTTCATCTTTACCTTTTAAAAATGCTTTTATTAAATCATCAACATTAAAGGCTTGATATTCGATGATAGAAAAGGTATTACTCTTCATTTTATTCTTATCTTATTTTTCATAAATAGCTTGATATGTTTTTATTTTATCCCAAATTGATTTATCAAACGAAGCAATTTTATAAATTTTTCCCTCACTATCTACATTATCTAAGGTTTTTTTTTGGAGGTATTTAATATTTTCTAATTCTTTTTTATCAATCATATCATTGGAATTTAAAACAGCATCAATTAAAGCATAATCATTATAAAAATACTCTTGTAAAAGAGGGATAATCTTATTTTGAAATACCTTTTTTAAACCTTCTAAATTTTCAACACCTATAAAAAATGCATGACCTATAGTTTTTTCTCTATCTAGTAAATATTCTATGCGAGTGTTTATAGCTATTAATAACTCTTGTAAATTAATACCTTCACAATCTATAGATAATTCACTCACATCAGGCATCATCTCAACAAATTCAAAACGTCTTCTTAGAGCTGTATCAAGAGAAGTGATACTTCTATCAGCTGTATTCATAGTGCCTATAATATATACATTTTTAGGTACTCCAAATTTTTCACCACTATAAGGCAAAGTTAATTCTAATGCTTCCTTATTGCCCAATCTTTTACTAGGCTCTATCAAAGTTATAAGCTCGCCAAAAATCTTACTTACATTACCACGATTGATTTCATCAATGATTATGATAAATTTCTTTATTTTAAAATACTCATTATAAAAATAATTTATAATAATCTCATAGTGCTTGATAATATTTTCTGGATTATCTTTAACTTGTATAATTTCTTGTATAAAGCTTATAATATCTTGGGGTTTATTATATCCTATCTTTTCAATAATATTTCTAACATAATTAAGATGTATTTTTAAATTTTTAATACATAAATTATTCGGCTCCTCAAATCTAAATTCTTTACCTTCAAGATTTATTTTTTTCTCCTCTTTAAAATATTCTAAAAAACTATCTTTACTTTTTTTAAAATCTTGTTCTAAAGCTTCTAAAGCCTTTTGACAAAGTTCTTTAAAAATTCCATCTTTAATCTTATAATTAATTTGTGAATTTTCATTTTTATTTTTTTTATCTAAATCAGGCTTTATACCTTCTACAAATTCTTCATATCCATAGCTTTGATGAAAAGTTGTAAAGACTATTTGCCCATTTTTTACATATTCATCAAATTTTGCTTTTTTCTCATCTCTACTTTCTATATTTTCACCTAAAATTTCTAAAGCCTTATCTATAGTATGATAAGTTTTTCCTGTACCTGGAGGTCCATAAAGAATTTGATTTAAAGGTATATTTTGATCTTTATTAAATATTAAATTATTTGCTAATAATAAATAATTTAAAATAAATAAATTAGAGAAATTTTGATTTTTTTGAGGATGAGTAAAATTATATTCTTTAGCCTCATCTAAGTCTATAGTTTTTTCTAATTTTTGAATTTTATTAATAATAAATTCTCCATCTTCTCTAACTTCCTTTATTACACCATAAAAACAAATTTTAGATTCCTTAGATGTATAAAAAAATATTTTATTATTTGATTTCATATTTAAAAGAGCCGATCCTCCACTTTTGCCCCATCTTAAATCTTCATCTTTATTGTTATTAAAATAATCTTCAAGGGAAAAATTATCTGGATTTGAAGGAACTAAAAAATAATCTGAACTATCTGAAACTAAACTGTTGTTTTCTAAAATATCTTTATATATAATAGGATTATAAGATCTAATCTGCTTATCATCAATATTCTTTAACTTATTTAAAAAATTATCTATAGTAAATGTATCGCATAGTTCTTTACTTGAATCAACAAACGATACTATAGACTTTGAATTTCTAGCAACATAAAAATTATAATTTTCTTTTGTTTTTAATTTTTTAATTTCTTTATTATTTTTATAAGATTCTATCTCATCTTTTTTAAATTCTAAAAGTTTACTTCTATATTTCTCATAAATTTTCTTTAAAAATTCTTCATAATCACTAATTGAATTTATATTCATAAATAAACCTTTCTAATATTTAATATCAAAAAATTTAGAAATCTAAATTTTTACCATACGATAAAAGTTCTAGCTTTCTTAATATCATTAAAATTTAAGGTAATTTTTTCTTGATTTTCTAAATTTTCTAAAGCGATATTTTCATCCTCTACACCAATGATTTTTGCCTTGAGTTTTTCTTTTTCGTTAGTAGTAATTTTTACAAGTTCATTAATGCTTTTTTGAAAATGATCTAATTTAGTAAGCTTTCTTTCAAGTCCAGGTGAGGATACTTCTAAAAAATACTCTCCATTCACAGGCGGTTCAACATCAAAAAGTGGGGATAAAATTTCACTTAACCTTGCACAATCATCTAAATTTACCCCACCTTCTTTCATCACATAAACACGATAAATTTTCTTACCATTTTCACTAACTAACTCATCATCATAAAAATCAAGTCCAGCTTCTTTACATAAAGCTTCAAGATTCATTTTTTTCCTTTTTTATTTTTTCAAATAAAGTATCTATATGGTTTTGATATTCTAATCTATCATCAAATTTAAAATGAAAATTTGGACATCTATACCAACCCTGCTCACTCATACAATAATTTTGCAAAGCCTTGCTAGCCTTTTTTAAAGAATTTAAAATCTTTTCTTGTTCGTGAGTGTTAAAAAACATCTTATCAAGATACACAAAAGCATCATATCTGCCTTTTTTACACTCTACATCTACCACACAAAGATTTTTTAAATTTACATCATCTAAATTTGCTAAAGCTTCTGGGATAAGCTCTTTTAAAATACTTTCTGTGCGAAGTTTCTTAATTTCAGCTACATTCATAAACTAACTTGTTCCTCAACTTCTTTATAACTTTCTATATAATCACCTACACGCATATCATCGCACCCTTGTATCCCAACACCACACTCATAGCCTTTAGCTACTTCTTTAGCATCATCTTTAAAGCGTTTTAAAGAACTTACATTGCCTTCAAACACTACAACTCCATCACGAATAAGGCGAATTTTAGCCCCACGATTGATCACTCCTTCAGTTACTATACAACCTGCAATTTGCCCAATTTTTGGCACATTAATCACTTGTCTGATTTCTGCTTGTCCAAGTTGCTCTTCTGAAATAATAGGACTCATCATACCACCAAGCAAGGCTTTTACATCGTCTAAAAGATTGTAAATTACATTGTAAGTTTTAATCTCCACGCCTTTATCTTTAGCACGCTCTTTAACTTCGCCTGTTGGTCGTATATTAAAGCCTAATACTATAGAATTCTCACTTGCACTTGCAAGCTCTATATCACTTTGAGTGATACCTCCTACTCCGCTATGAATAATATTAACTTTAATTTCATCATTTCTTAATTTTTCTAAAGATAATTTTAAGGCTTCAAGAGTTCCTTGTACATCTGCTTTTAAAATAACTGGTAAAGCTTTGATATTGCCTTCTTTAATCTTAGCTCCAAGCTCATCAATGCTAACTTTAGTTGATTTGCTTAATTCTTTTTGACGATTGTATTCGTGACGTTTATTAGCATATTCTCTTGCTTCTTTATCTGTTTTTACAGCGATTAAAATTTCTCCAGCATCTGTAACTTCACTAAGCCCTATAATAACACCGCATTCACCTGGCTTAATTTCTTTTAAAGTTTTACCTTGATCATCGCTTATGGCACGCACTTTTCCATAAGATTCTCCTGCTACAATAGTATCCCCAACTTTTAAAGTTCCATTTTGAACAATAATAGTAGCTACTGCACCACGACCTTTTTGAATAGAACTTTCTATAATACTTGCTTTTGCATAAGCTTTTGGGTTTGATTTAAGCTCTAAAATATCAGCTTGCAAAAGCACTATTTCAAGTAAATCTTCAATACCCATTCCTGTTTTAGCAGAAACTCCTACAAATTCATAATTTCCACCCCAATCAATTGGCATAATATCAAGTTCAGCAAGTTGCGTTTTTACCATATCAGGATTTGCACCTTCTTTGTCCATTTTGTTAATCGCTATAATAATAGGCACATTAGCGGCTTTTGCGTGATTTATAGCTTCTTTAGTTTGAGGTTTTACTCCATCATCAGCAGCTACAACAATAATAACAATATCAGTTATACTAGCTCCTCTTGCACGCATTGCTGTAAAAGCTTCGTGACCTGGAGTATCGATAAAAGTAATTTTACGCCCATTCTTTTCAACCATATAAGCACCAACGTGCTGAGTAATCCCACCTGCTTCACCACTTGCAATACGTGATTTTCTAATATAATCTAACAAAGAAGTCTTACCATGATCAACGTGTCCCATAATAGTAATTACAGGGGCTCTAGCAACTAAATCTTTTTCATCAATTTCACTTTCATAATCTTTTACATAGTCAAATTCATCTGCTTCATTGATGATATTAATCTCTATGCCAAATTCTGAGCCTAAAATTTCAATTGCATCTTCATCTAAAAAATCATTTTTTGTTGTCATCATTCCAAGCATAAAAAGCTTTGAAATAATTTCTCCTGTGCTTTTTCCTATTTTATCAGCAAATTCATATACTCTAATTTCTTTTGGAATTTCTATACTAGTAATAGCTGTATTTTCTTTTTTTTCAACTTTTTTAGGAGGTTTTTTGCGACTTCTTCTTTGAATACCTCCTTCCATACCAAAACCAGCAGAATTTCCAACTGCTTGACGTAAAAAATTAGGTGGTTTTTTTATAGTGTTTTGAGGTTTTTCCTCTTCTTTAACACTAAAATCAGGCAAAACTACCTCATCTTCATCTTCTAAAGAAATATCTGCAAATTCGTGATCACTTAAAAAATCCATTTTTTGTGTATTTTCTTTTTTTGTTGCGACAAAAGGCTTTTTATCTTTTTTCTTAACTGGTTTTGCATTTTCTTCATTGTTAGAAAAAATCATTGATAAACTAATACGTTCTTGGGTTGCATTAGATTTTACTTCCTCTTTTTTCTCTTCGTTATTGATTTCATTATTTTTCTTTTTAACGATCACAAGTCCTCTGCGTTTTGCCAAGGTTGCACTAGCTAAACTTTCTTTTTCTTCTTTTTTTTCTTTTTTAGCTTGAATTTGCTCTTCTTGTTTAATTTGTGTTTTTGCTTTAACTTCTTGTTTAATTTCTTCTTGTTTAAGATCTTTTTTTATTTTTTTAACTTCTTTTTTTTCTTTTTTAGCAGGGGCTTGGGTTTTTTTAAAAGCTTCTGGAATAATTTTAGTTTGTATGTATTCATAAATTGCAGCTGCAACTTCTGGATCTACAGCATTTGATGCTGATTTTATATCAAGTCCTAACTCATTAGCTTTTTCTATAATCTCTTTACTTGAATATCCTGCTTCATTTGCAATTTCATAAATTCTAACTTTTGCCATCTAAAAATATCTCCTTTAAATCCTGCTGAGTAATTTTCATAGTTAAATTTTTACACATTTTAGAAAATGCTTTCTGCAAAATTTTATCTTCTTTTAAAATACACTTAGAACACAGATAAAAACTGCGTCCACATTTAAAATGAAGTTCAATTTTTCCTGAAATAACTTTAAATCTAAATAATGATTCTTGTTTGAAACGCTCTTTGCAAACAATGCACATTCTAATAGGTGTATGATTTCTCAAAATTATATCTTTTTTTTATATTTTTTAGCAAATTTCAAGCCCATTATTATCGAATTCTAAAAGTTTTATTTTAAAATGAGGAAAAGTTTCTTCCATCTTTTGAAATAAAAACTGCGCATCTTCTTCATAAACTAAAGAAAAAAAACTAGATCCAGAACCTGAAAGAGTGCTCATTAAAGCTCTATTTTTTAAGGCACATTTTTGTACTTCAAAAAGTTCTGGCAAATTTTTCATTCTATTTAATTGATGTAATCTATCTTCACTTGCAAATTTTAATAAATCATATTTTTTCTCCAAAAAACAGGCTGTTAAAAAAGATGAATGGCTTAAATTAAAAACACTATCATTAAAACTTAAAGATTTAGGTAAAATTTGACGATTTTTTTCTGTGCTCATTGTAGTATTTGGGATTACTACAACAGCTTTTAAACTAGTATCAATTTCTTTTTTAATACTTAATACTTTTTTATCTTTTACTAAAGAACAAACAAAACCACCAAAAACAGCTGGAGCTATATTATCTGGATGATTTTCATATTTTAACGCTTCATTAAGAATTTTTTGTTTATTTAATTTTAAATCAGATATTAAATATGCTGCACTTATAGCACTAACAATTGCAGCAGATGAACTTCCTAAACCTCTAGATAATGGTATATTATTACGAAATATAAATTGAAAATTATCTCTTTTTCCATTTAATTTTTTATAAATTTCATTAAAAACAGAAAGAAAAAGATTATTTTTTTTAAGATAAATATTATCACTTCCTTCTCCATTAATGCTTATGCTAGTTAAGGAAGCTTTTTTAATTTCTACCTCATTAAAAAGTTTTAAACTAAGCCCTAAACAATCAAATCCTGGTCCTAAATTCGCACTTGTAGCAGGAACTAAAATTTTCACAATACATCCTAAATTACATCTAAAAAATAAAAAGGCAAATTATTGTTATTTATGTTAATTTTATCTAAATTTAAAGGCAAAAAAAAGTCACCTGGAATATTTTTTTCTAAAATAATTTCACCCTCTTTAAAAACGAAACAAAAATCTTTATTCGCTTTGATGGGTTTAAAATCATTGAGTTCAAAAGCACTTATACTATACAAAGGAATATTTTTAACTATGCTTAAAGTCTTTAAACTCATATAAGAAATTTTAATACTCATATAAGATCCAGGTCCATTGGCATAGATCAACCTTGAAATTTTAAACTCTTTTAATAAAGAATTTAAAATTTTTGGTAAAAATTCACTAGCTTTTTCATCGCTTGTATATTTTTTAATTAAAATATTTTCTTTATAAATACCAAGCATTAAAGGGCTTGATAAAGCATTTAATAAAAGGGTTAAATTTTCTATGCAAAAACCTTTTCATAATCTTTTTCATAATCTTTTTCAAGAGTAATGATTTCATAAGCTTGCTCATCTTTTAAAAGTTCTTTTGTAAGCAAATGATTTAAGTGATGACTTCCTGCATAAGAAATGTAATCTCCAAAAACCCTGTATCCAAGTAAAGTTAAATCTCCAATAGCATCTAAAATTTTATGACGCACAAATTCATCTTTAAATCTTAAGCCCTCAGGATTTAAGATGCGATTATCATCAACAACGATAGTATTTTCCAAACTACCTCCAAGTGCTAAATTCATAGATCTTAATTTTTCAACATCTTTTAAAAATCCAAAAGTCCTGGCTCTTGCAATATTTTCTATATAATTTTTTTTACTAAATTCAAAACAATAATTTTGCTCTCCAATTACAGCATTATCAAATTTAATTGTATAATTAATCTTTGGTTCTTTTGTTGGTATAAGTTTTACAAATTTATGACCATCTCTTACCTCAATAGCTTTTTTAATTACCATTACTTTTTTAGGAGCATCAAGTTCTTTAATACCTGCTTCATCAAGCATAATACAAAAACTAATACTACTTCCATCCATTACAGGAGCCTCATTAGCATTTAAAACTATACGTATATTATCGATTCCATAAGCATTAATTGCACTCATTAAATGTTCGATTGTAGAAATATATCCTCTATGATCTCCAATAACTGTTGCCATTTGAGTATTGATCACATTTGCTGGTTCAGCCTTATAAGAAATATTTAGATCTTTTCTAAAAAAAACTATACCACTATTAGCCTCTAATGGTTCTAAAATAATTTCTATTGGCTCTCCTTTATGAAGTCCTATTCCTACACCTTTTACAGATTTTGCTATAGTTAATTGTTTCATACTTATTTCTCGCTTAAAATTATTTTTTTTCCATCTTCTAAAACTTTATAAATATTATTTTTAAGCCATATTTTATCTTGCCATTGCTCTGGTCTTGTTTGCACACCTTGGACCAATACTTCAAAATGTAAATGATCACCCAATGCCAAACCACTAGTTCCAGTTTTTGCTATAACATCTTGTTTCTTTACATTTTCATTCACATCAACATTTTTAGAAGAGCAATGTCCATAAAGACTATAAACTCCAAAACCATGATAAATAATTATATTTAAACCATAAATTCCATTATCTTCAGCAAAAACAACCTTACCTGGATTACTGCTAATAATTGGAGCAAAAGCTGTACTTGCTAAATCTAATCCCATATGATATCCGCTACTTATAAACTCACCATTATAAAAATAAGATCTATGATCAGCAAAATCAGCTACTTTCATAGCATTTCTAAGTGGTAAAAAAAGATTTAAATTAAAATCTTTTACACTCTCTTCTGGAACTTCTGAGGTAATTTTATAAATTAAGTTCTCATTAGCAAATCTTAAAGTTTCATTTACAAATTTAAATTTTTGCGTTCTACTTAACTTAGAAGCATCATCTTTACTCATATTTGCTGAAGCTAAAAAATTTATTTTAGTATCTAAGAATTTATCACTTAAATTGATATTAGAAACGCGATATTTTCTATTTACAAAATAATATCTTATTCTTTCTTTTGTAGAATTTCCTGCCTTATCAGTGGCTATAATATAAGCTCTAAAATAATCATCTTTTGCATTCCAAGCAATTAAAGAAGCATAATAACCTTCTTTAATATAAGGTATAGCCTTGAAAATTTTCCCTTTATCTGTTTGAATATACACTTGATCTAAATTTTTATCCTCTGCTTTAAAAACAACACTAGCAACTCCACCTTGCTCAATTTGATAGGAGTTACTTAAAACTTTTACTTCAGGATTTATATCATCTATATCTATAAAAACAGATTTTTGGATATAATTTCCAGTAAAAAAATTCCAAAAACTTGCATCATATGCTTCAATTTCCATAATATAAGACTTAATTTTTTCTTTATAAGCAAGCTTAGGAAGATTAAATTCTAAAGTGATATCATTTTTTTGATCTATTTTTTGATCTATTAAAACAATACCTGAATCATTAGAATCTTTTTTTAAAGTGATTTTTATACTTTTTAATCCACTTTCATTATCTTTAACGCGTACTGAAATAGGATCTTTTAAATTACTATAAATAACATCATTAACAAAAATTTCTGGTTTATTTTTTTCAAAAATACTTAAACTACTTAAAAAGTATCCCAATAAAACAACAAAAACCAAAACAAAAATAAATAAAAATTTTTTTCCTTTTCTTTTTTGAGCCATTGCACAATCCAAAAATATTTAAATAATTAAATTTCAAAAATAATTTTATTAAATTTAAGTTAATATTTTTAGCATAAATTATAAAAATTAATAATGTAATTTTAATACTTTTAAAAACTATTAAATTTTTTTTGCTATCATTTAAGATAAAACTCTTTAAAAAAGAAATTTCATGAATCTAGGCAAAAATAAATGAAAAAATTAATCGGTATTTGTGTTTTTTGTACTTTTTCCAATGCTATTGTTATTAAAGAAGTCAAATTTAGCGGACTTTATCATCTTTCTAATGAAACCGCTTTAAGTATTAGTGGCTTAAAAGTAGGAAATACGCTCAAAGAAGAAGATATCAATCAAGCAATTTTAAATTTATACAAACAAAATTATTTTAACAATATTGCCGTTGAAGAAAAAAATGGAATTATAGATATTATACTTACAGAAAAACCTACAATTGCTAAAATAACCATTACTGGAGTAGTTTCAAATGATAGAAAGCAAATTGAAAGTATTTTAGGCATCAAAAAAGGAAGTTTATTTGATGAAGCAAGTATTAAAGAGGCAAGCCAAAGAATTAAGTCTTATTATGAATCAAGAAGTTTTTTTGATACTACTGTAGAATTTAAGAAAAAAAGTTTAGAAAATACAGATGGTTTAGAAGTAGAATTTATTGTTAATAGAGGCGAAAATATCATTATTAACAATGTTTATTTAAGTGGTGCAAAGAAATTTTCTTATTCTGATATAGAGCCTGTCATTGTTAATAAAGAAGAAGAATTTATGGGTTGGATGTGGGGAAGAAATGATGGAAAATTAAAAATTTTTGAATTAAGTAATGATAGTGCACGCATAAGTGATGAATATATGAAAAAAGGTTATTTAGATGTTAAAGTTTCAGAGCCTTTTTTAAGAACTTATACAGATACTTATCAAGCAAATCTTACTTATTTTATCCAAGAAGGAAATCCTTATAAAATTAAAGAAATTACCATAGAAAATCCTTTATTTGATGAAAAAAGCAATCAAAAAACTATCAAAGACTTAAAATCACAAGTTAATAAAACTATCAATATAGAAAATATTAGAAAAGATATCAAAACTTTAGAAACCCAAAGTGCAAATCTTGGTTATGCTTTTGTCGAAGTCTTCCCAGATATACAAAAAAATGATCAAACTCAAGAAGCTTCTATTGTTTTTAAAGTAACACCCCATGAAAAAGTTTATATTAGAAATGTTATCATTTCAGGCAATTCAAGAACTGTAGATAGAGTTATTAGAAGAGAACTTTATCTTACAGAAGGAAATTTATATAACCGCACTGATTTAGATGATTCTAGAAATGCTTTAAAAAGAACATCTTATTTTGAAGATGTTAACATAAAAGAAGAAAAAGTAGATGATACTCATGTTGATTTAATTGTGGAAGTTAAAGAAACTTCCACAGGAACTATTTCAGGTGGTATAGGATATGGCTCTAGTAATGGAATACTCCTAAATGCTTCTTTATCTGATACTAATATCTTTGGTTCTGGTATTAAAAGCTCTGTTAATGTTGATAAAGATAATGAAACTCTTTCTGGAAGAATTTCTCTTGTAAATCCAAGAGTTTTAGACTCAAGATATAGCCTTGGAGGATCAATTTATTCAAGTAATTATGAATGGGATAATTATTCTGAAAGAAATTATGGTTTTGATATTACAGTAGGAAGACAATTTGCAAGATATTTTAGTGCAAGTTTAACTTATAATCTTGAAAAAAGTAATATCTATAAACTAAGTCCTACTCTTCAAAGAACTGGATATCGCCTTGGAGAAACTACAAAAAGTTCCATAACTCCAACTATCGGTTTTAATAATACAGATGACTATTATCTCCCTCGTTCAGGTTTCATTATCTCAACTGGATTAGAATTTGCTGGACTTGGAGGAGAGCAAAAATTTATTTCTTCAAGTTCAAGGTTTAATTTCTATCAAGGATTACAAGATTTTATAGGATATGATCTTATATATCGCTATAAAGCAAGTTTTTATAAAGTATGGGATACAGGTTATCTTCCTATTAATCAAAGAATTTATTTAGGTGGGATTCAATCTGTTCGTGGTTTTGAAAATAGAACTTTAAGTCCTAAAAATCGTTGGGGAGATGAAATAGGCGGAACCATAGCTTTTGCAAATTCTGTAGAACTTAGCTTTCCTCTTATAGATAGAATTAAATTGCGTGGTAGCGTATTTTTTGATTATGGTATGATAGGGAAAGTAAATCTTGATGAAATTAAAAGAATGAGTACAGGGGTTGGTATAGAATGGATAACTCCTATTGGACCTTTACAACTCATCTTTGCTAAACCACTTAATAAAAAGAAAGGTGATGATACAAATACTTTTGAATTCACACTTGGGACAAGATTCTAAGAGTAAAAATGTTCCATATTATTATGAGTGCTGATGAAAACTATATTAAGTATAGCGCTGTTTTAATAACAAGCATCATTAAAAATACTGATTTGTCAAAAAAATTTAAAGATTTCTGTGATAAAGAAGATTTTACACCTTTAAAAAATAACAATACTCTTGACTCATATTCTTATTTAAAATTTGATACATTAAACAAAGAGCAACAAGAAGAAGGTTATATTTTTCATATTTTAAGCAACTTTATAAGCCCCCAAACAGAAGAAAAACTCCAATTTTTCGAAAAAGAATTAAATAGTATTTATCCTTGTAAAATTTTAATTCATATTTTTGAAGATGAATTTTTTAAAGATTTTCCAAAATCAGGAGCGGCACATAGTAATTATTTATCTTATTATAGATTAAAAATTAATTCTATTTTAGATAACAATGTTAAAAATTGTCTTTATCTTGATTCTGATATGCTATGTTTTTTTGATATGAGAGAGCTTTTTGCCTTAGATTTAAAAGATAAAATTATAGCTTGTGTAAACGATCCTGGCTCTAAAAAAAGAAAAATTAAATTTAAAGAAAATAATAAAAAAATAACTTTTTATTTTGATCAAAATTATTTTAATGCAGGATTTTTGCTAATTAACTTTGAAAAATATAAAAAAGAAAAAATTGAAGAAAAAACTCATGAGCTTGCCAAAAAATGCTTTTATATTAAAGCAGCTGATCAAGATTTATTAAATTTTGTTTTAAGAAATCAAATTCTAAAACTAGATTTTGCTTATAATTTTAACGTTATAACCTATGCTTATGCTATTTGTAAAGATGAAAATTCCAATAGACTCAATTTTACTAGAGAAGAATTTAATCAAAGTTTTAAAAATCCTAAAATTTTACACTATGGTGAAAAACCTTGGAAATATTTAAAATCTTATATAGATGCTAATGGAAAAAATATCAATGATTATTGGTGGGAAATGGTAAATAAAACTCCTATCTTTAATAAAGAATTATTAGAAGAAAAAAATAATATTAAAGAATATTTATATATTGCTGCCTTAGGTTTTATGGCTTTAAAATTCTGTAATGATTTTAAATTTTTTAAAATTGCTTCACTTATAAAAAATAAAAATGATAAAAAATATTTAGAATATATTAAAGAAATAAAAGATGAAGAATTTGGACTTTGCTGTATTTTAGGAGAAAGTATTTTTTATGCTAGAAAATCCAATAAAGGAAGCTTTAGTGTGATATTAAAGCTTTTAAAAATTATTTTTCATTATAAAAAATATAGTCATAAATCAAGAATTATTTAATTTATATTATTAAATAATTTTGATAAAATTAAAAAATTAAATTCTTAAGTCTTTAAAATTTAAAATACTATAAAGGTTAAATATGCCTCAAATCTCTATCATACTTCCAACTTTTAATGTGGAAAAATATATAAAAAAAGCTTTAGATAGTTGTATAAATCAAAGTCTTAAAGATATAGAGATTATTGTAGTAGATGATTGTGGAAGTGATAATAGTATAAATATAGCTAAAGAAGAAGCTTTAAAAGATAAAAGAATTAAGATTATTCACAATAAAGAGAATTTAGGCTTACTAGCTGCTAGATATCAAGGAGCACTTTATGCAAATTCTCCTTATATTACTTTCTTAGACCCTGATGATACTTTAGCTTTAAATGCTTGTGAGCTAGCTTTAAAAGAGATTAAAGAAGCCAATTTATTAAGATTTGGCTTTGCTAAAATTGATGAAATGGGGGGGGGTATAGAAGAAAATTTACCAGATTATAAAAATTATGAAGGATTAAAAAATATTATAGAACAATCCTCTTATAAATACTTATGGAATATTTGGGGAATTTTATTTAAAAAAGATTTTTATCTTCATACTATAAAACATCTATCTTCTTATAAAATAAATATGGCAGAAGATCTTTTAGCTTTCGCATTTCTTATCAACCCTAGTATAAAAACTGCTAATTTTATAGGATATTTTTATAGGATTAACGAAAATTCTTTAACTTTAAAAAAAACTAAAGAACAACTACAAAAAAATTTAAAAGATTATAAAGAAATTACAAACATAATTAAAAATTCAAATTTAGAACAATTTATCATTAAAGAATTTAGCTTTTATCTTTATAAAGAAATTATTAAATTATCTTATGATTTAAACGAAATTTCATATTTAAAATATAAATTACTTAAAAAGAAAATTAAATTTTATAATTTTTTTAAAAAACTAAAGCACGAGTTAAGATAAGTTTTCTTGCCATTTTTTAAAAACAGCCTCTTTAGAGAATTTAAGTTTTATAAGTTCTTTTGCTTTTTCTCCCATATTTTTACGCAAATTTGAATCATTCATTAAAAGTTTTAACTTTAAAGCAAATTTTCCTAAATCTCCATCTTTAACCAAAAATCCACTTTTTTCATCTTCTATAATATCACTAGGACCAGAATTTATATCAAAAGCAATACAAGGTAAGGCAAAAGAACTAGCTTCAAGCAAACTCATAGGTAAGCCTTCAAAATAACTTGTCATTACATAAATACTTGCACTTAAGTATTCTTTTTCAATTTTTTCTGTAAAAGGTTTTATAATCACATTTTTAATATTTTCTTTTTTTATTTTATCCAAAAGTCTTTTTTTAGCTTCTCCCTCTCCTACTATATGAAGCTTATACCCCCCCCCCATTATTTTCTTTTTGAATAATCTTCCATATATTTAAAAGTCTAAAAAAACCTTTTTGATCTTCATTTGTCATTCTACCTATAGAAAGTATAATTTTCTGTTTTAAATCTGCATTTTCTTTTGGCAAAGATGATAAAAAGTTGGGTATAACTCTTACGTTTTTATGATATTTTTGCCAAGTACTAAGCTCTTTAGAAGAAAGAATTATTAAGGTATCAAAAAATTTATCTCTTTTAAATGCTTTGAATTTTAAATGATGGATTTTTAAATAATGTGTATTTTTATTTTTAAAAAAAGGAAATTGTGTGCAATTATTATAAATAATATAATCTTTATCTTTATACTTATTTTTAATAACAAAACTTTCATAACACTTATAAACAAGTTTATAAAGACCTTTTTTTACTTCATTGTGTGATTTTTGATAAAAAAAACTAATTTTTATATTTGGATTGATAAAAAAATAAGGCTTTTCATTCTCCTTATAAAAACTTAAAATTTCAATATCCAAACCCTTATCATAAAAAAGATTTGCTAAATTTACTACAACTCTTTCAGATCCTCCCTTTAAGGTGATATCTCCAATAATAAGCAAAATTTTCATTCATCTCCAATCTATTTTTTTATTTTTTATAGTATCTAAATAAATCTGATGATTGATTTCAAGCATATTTTTAGTATTTTCTTTATGATAAATATGATAAGCCAAAGCATTAAATTTAAGCCTTCTAAAATTGCCATTATTAAATAAAAACCTTGCTACAAATTCACTATCCTCTCTACCCCAACCAACAAAATTCTCATTAAAACCACCGATAGCTTGCCAATCACTTTTATAAAAACTCATATTGCAAGTTTTACTTCCTTTTATAATTTCATATTTTTTAAAGAATTTTTTATCAATTTTTGAAAATTTATAAATTAAATTGGCTAAAAAATTATTTTTTTTATTTTTAAAGCCTTTTTTATTAAAGACTATTTTAAAATCATTGTTCTCTAGGATATCTTTAGTTTCATCTTCATTTAAAATAGTTCTAGAACCTTGCAAAAGTAAGTTTCTTTGTGCAAATTTTAAGTGATCTTTGATAAAATCTTTTTCTAAAATCATATCTCCATCAATTAAAATAATATAATCATAATTAGAAAGATCAATAGCTTTATTACGACTAGTAGCCGCTCTAAAGCCTTTATCCTCTTGCCAAGAGTGTTTTAAAGGGCAAGGAAAATTTTTTTGGTATTTCTCAATTAAATTTTTTGTATCCTCTTTAGATCCATCATCTGCAATAATCACCTCATTGGGCATTAAACTTAAATTTTTAACACTATCAAGTACAAGAGAAAGACGCTTTGGCTCATTATAAGTTGTGATAATTAAAGTACAAGTTTTTGGTTTAAAAAGTTTTAACTCATAAAGTTTCATATACTTAAAAAAGGCTCCTAAAGCATTGCAAATACTAATTATAAAACCTTTATATCCATATAAAAAACCTTTTTTTAAAAAATAATTTCTAAAAAAAGTCCAAAATCCTTTTAAGCTTGCTAAAAATACACTACTTTGTTTATATAAATTTTGTTTTGCCCAAAGTGAAGAATATCTTTGCATTTTATCAATTAAATGTGAAATATCATTAAAAGCATAGTGTTTTAACCCATTTTGAAGATAAATTTTTTGAGTTTTTGATGGCAATATTAGGCTTTCATGAACTAAATTATCATTAAATTTAGTAAAATTTTTATTAAAAATACGCAAAACATAATCAGGCCACCATCCACAAGCCTTAATCCATTCTCCTTTATAAAGATTTTTACGCACTAAAGCTAAAATATCTTGCTCTTTTAAATCAAGTTTTTTTAACTCTTCAATGCACTCTTTTTCTAAAACTTCATCTGCATCAATACTTAAAATCCAATCATTTTTAGCATAAGAAAGTGCTAAATTTTTTAAAGGTCCAAAACCGATAAATTCGCTTTGTTTAATATGCAAAGCAGGAAATTTTTCCTTAAATTCATAAGCAATTTTTAAAGTATTATCCGAGCTTTGATTATCAACCAAAATAATCTCATCAAAGCAAAGTAAAGAATTTAAACACTCTTTTAAAGTAAGTTCAGCATTTTTTACTATCATAATAACACTTATTTTAGAAAAATCCATTTTATTCCTTTAATATTAAAAACGAATTTTAATATTTTAAAATTAAATTTTTACTATATATAATCATTTAATTTTTAATTTAAAAAAATGTTTTTTTGATAGAATAATCATAATTTAAAAATTTATAGGGATTTTTAAACAAATAAATAACTTACATAAAGGTTAAATATGCCTCAAATCTCTATCATACTTCCAACCTTTAATGTAGAAAAATATATAAAAAAAGCTTTAGATAGTTGTATAAATCAAAGTCTTA
>NZ_JAENKS010000232.1:0-399 GCF_016598975.1 Campylobacter sp. 2018MI34 | reverse complement strand
CGCTGATCACCGTTCCAACGCCACTGTACTACGGCCTGGGCATTGACTGGGGTCTGCTGCTGCCGCTGATGCTGGTCTTTATGATCACCTCCCTGGAGACCATCGGCGATATCACCGCCACCTCCGACGTCTCTGAGCAGCCAGTGTCCGGCCCGCTGTACATGAAGCGCCTGAAAGGCGGCGTACTGGCGAACGGCCTGAACTCGTTTGTCTCCGCCGTATTCAATACCTTCCCGAACTCCTGCTTCGGGCAGAACAACGGCGTGATCCAGCTGACCGGCGTGGCCAGCCGCTACGTTGGGTTTGTGGTGGCACTGATGCTGATCGTCCTTGGCCTGTTCCCGGCGGTGAGTGGCTTTGTGCAGCACATCCCTGAGCCGGTACTGGGCGGTGCAACGC
>NZ_JAENKS010000231.1:0-399 GCF_016598975.1 Campylobacter sp. 2018MI34 | reverse complement strand
CCCATGCACCACGAATTCATAGAACCATCAAAAAACGAAGCCGACCTGATCGTGCCCAACATGAAGCAGAATACCGTTGCCATCGATTTTCTTTCCACCGTCATTAATAACACCCTGAAAAAAGCTCCGGATCATGGATGATTTGATTAAAGAAATTAAACCCAGATCGCCTTTCTACCGGTTCCTGCGGAAGTATATAGTGAACAAATATTTCGTCACTGTATTTTCCTTTTTGATTTGGATGATCTTTTTCGACAGCACTTCCTTTTTGGTTATTAATGAGTTAAACGGCGAGATTAAGCGCTATGAACAACAACTCGAATATTACCAGACCGAATACCGCAAGAATGACGACTTTTACAAGAAACTCATGAATAATAAGGCGGAGAAGGAAAAGTA
>NZ_JAENKS010000230.1:0-399 GCF_016598975.1 Campylobacter sp. 2018MI34 | reverse complement strand
GCCCAACACCGTCTCGGCCATCACCATCAACGACGTCTGTGGCTCAGGATTAAAGGCGCTGCATCTTGCCACGCAGGCCATCCAGTGTGGCGAAGCGGATGTGGTCATCGCCGGCGGGCAGGAGAACATGAGCCGTGCGCCGCATGTTCTCACCGACAGCCGCACCGGCGCACAGCTGGGAAATAGCCAGTTGCTCGACAGCCTGGTGCATGACGGGCTGTGGGATGCGTTTAATGATTACCATATGGGCGTGACGGCGGAGAACCTGGCGCGGGAGTATGGCATCAGCCGTGAGCTGCAGGATGCATACGCGTTAAGCTCGCAGCAGAAAGCGCGTGCCGCGATTGATTCCGGGCGTTTTCGCGATGAAATTGTCCCGGTAAGCACCCAGCGCCAGGA
>NZ_JAENKS010000229.1:0-400 GCF_016598975.1 Campylobacter sp. 2018MI34 | reverse complement strand
GTGGAATGCAGCAGCAGCGTGGTTGCGTGCTGTCTTCACTCCATTCCTGACTAAGCGGAATACCTGCCCAACGGGCGATATCTTCACGAGTCGGGAGTTTGCCTGCCATCACGAGTTTGTCGTCGAGCAAGGTGACAGGGAGGGACTCCATCCCTGATGTGTTCAGAAACTCTTTAATAACCGGCGAATTCAGGAACTGCTGCGGGTTCTCCGCAAGGCTGTAGCGCTGTATATCAACGCCATTCTTTTTCGCCCATTCGGCGTTGGCGTTCCATTTGACGGCTTCGTCACTGACTACAACGCTACTGGTTGCGCAGCAGCCTGCTGCTTCAAAGATCTCAATTTTTGACATGGTCTGTGTACCTCAGTGTTAAGTCATTTGGTTTTACACTGAGGTAAA
>NZ_JAENKS010000228.1:0-402 GCF_016598975.1 Campylobacter sp. 2018MI34 | reverse complement strand
CGTATCAGGTCGAGGATCAGCGACAGCGTCTGGTGCATAGGCTCCAGGCTTGCCAGCCAGCTGTTCACCTGCGCGTCACGCTGAGCCTGTGGCATATGTAGCCACATATGCAGCGTCGGCAGGTCGAAGCTACAGCAGCCGCCAGGGATGCTCAGGCGCTGGCGCACCAGACCAATCAGGCGGTCTTCGCGCAAAAACTGCCCGACGCGTGGCGCGGCCATCAGGACGGCGCTACTGCTTTTCAACTGCTGGCGGAGCGCGTCGATACGGCTCTGATCTACGCCGGGGACTTCTGTCCATGCCTGCAATTTACGCTGCTGGCGCTCCAGCTCTTTGAGTAATTCTGTGCGGACATCACCGCGTTCAATCACATCCAGCAGATCGCCTACGTTGCGGAAGAAG
>NZ_JAENKS010000227.1:0-402 GCF_016598975.1 Campylobacter sp. 2018MI34 | reverse complement strand
GTTCAAGGTGCCGCACAAGCTCGACTTCGAGCATCTCGTTCCGATCGAGACCGAGGTCGTGGACGGCGTGACGCGCATGAAGCTGCCGCGGCCGCTGCTGCGCCATCGCGAGGGCTTCGCGCTGACCGATGCGGGCTACGATCTCGTGCGCGCGCTCGATCACACCAACTACTGCATCTGGTGCCACAACCAGGGCAAGGATTCCTGCTCGCGCGGCCTGAGGGACCGCAAGACCGGTGCGTTCCAGAAGTCGCCGTTCGGGGTCACGCTCGCCGGCTGCCCGCTCGAGGAAAAGATCTCGGAGATGAACCTCCTCAAGAGCGAGGGCTTCTCGATCGGCGCGCTGGCGATCGCCGCGGTCGACAATCCGCTGCTGGCGGCGACCGGCCACCGCATCTGCAA
>NZ_JAENKS010000226.1:0-402 GCF_016598975.1 Campylobacter sp. 2018MI34 | reverse complement strand
GGTCCGGGAGAAACGAGGATTTAACAGGGCAGTCGTCGCCCTGGCAAATAAGTTAATTCGTATTGTCTGGGTTATTATCACTCGTAATGAAGTTTACCGGGTTTCGGTAGCATGAAATAAGAAGTTGAAACAGGGTAATTTATACCGTTAACTCCAGCATTGCGTAGAAAGCAGAAACGATGAAAAACAGGTCAAACCTGCATATCGAAAACCTGGGATCGGGGCTTGGCCAGAATTAATCAAGGCCGTGTAAGCGTTAAGGACGATATGCGCGAATGTTTCATCAAGGCCAGAAGCAGTAGCTTCATCAACAGGCCGAATATACGAAAGCAAACCTGTTACTTTCATTGTCACTGCGTTCTTGCAATACGGGGGAAGACCATATAGGTCCCCCTATTAAGA
>NZ_JAENKS010000225.1:0-403 GCF_016598975.1 Campylobacter sp. 2018MI34 | reverse complement strand
CCCAAATGGCGTACTCCCGCGTTGAACGTCATCATGGTCGGGATTGTGGCGCTGTCGGCCCTGTTTTTTGATCTGGTGACCGCTACGGCGCTGATTAACTTTGGCGCGCTGGTGGCCTTTACCTTCGTTAATCTGTCCGTGTTTAACCACTTCTGGCGTCGTGAAGGACGTAAGCATACCTGGCAGGAAAAGTTGCACTATCTGGTATTGCCAATGGTCGGTGCCGCCACGGTAGCCGTACTATGGGTGAATCTGGAAGTGACATCGCTGACGCTGGGACTGGTATGGGCCGGCGTCGGGCTGGTGTATCTCGCGTACCTGACCGGACGCTTTCGTAAACCGCCGCCGCAGTTTGACGCCGCGAAATCTGAGCGCGCATGGGAGTGATGGAAACGGAATCGGC
>NZ_JAENKS010000224.1:0-403 GCF_016598975.1 Campylobacter sp. 2018MI34 | reverse complement strand
TGTCGGTACAGGTGACCATTGATACGCGGGAGGCGAAGCAATGACCCTTCGCCCGATTGCCAGCCTGCTGGTTGCCGTTCTGCTTACCGGATGCCAGTCGGTGGATGTAAAACCTGCCCAACCTTCACTGCACATTCCTGCGCAGTGGCGTGCGGCAGCTGGCCCCACCAGCGCGCCTGAACAGCTCTGGTGGCGAAATTTTCACGACAACAACCTCAACCGCTACGTGGATCAGGCGCTGAAAAATAACAGCGACGTGCTGATCGCTCGCGAACGGATCAATGAGTACCAGGCCAGGGTGTATGCCGCCGACGGCAGCCTGTTTCCGTCGCTGGATGCGGGCGTAACCGGCACCCGCGCCCGGACGCAATCGGCCGCCACCGGCTTACCGGTATACAGTACG
>NZ_JAENKS010000022.1:0-23213 GCF_016598975.1 Campylobacter sp. 2018MI34 | reverse complement strand
AGGCAGTGGTGGAGCTTGGTTTGATAGAGAATTTAATCAAGCAAAAGCTAATGGTTGGAAAGCAAGTAATGAAAGTATAAATTCTTATGTAAATAATATAATGGATAGATTAGATAAGCTAATGAGTCAGACTAGAGTTTAAGGATCTAATATGAGCATCTTTAGCATCAATGATAACTCAAACTATGGTTCTATACTTTCACAAGCAAAAGCTAATAAAGAAAGTAAAGAAAATTCTAAAATAAGTTTTGCTAATGCTTTTTTAAAACAAAATGCTAGTAAGTTAAATGAAATAGAAAATAAAAATTCACAAACTTTAATAAGAAGTGAAGTATTAAATTCTACTAATACAACAAATACTAGCAATAACACTAATTTTAGTATAAGTAGTAAGACAAATTCTCCTAATTATGATATATCAAGTGAATTTAAAAACTCTATTTATACTCTAAAATACAAACAAGCTGATTTAAGCACTAATACAGCTTATGGTTATAGTGTAGATAAAGATGGCTATATGGGAAGTGATTTTAACAAAGCCGCAGGATTGCCTGAAGATTTTAAGATACATAAATCTACTTTGGATGAGATTAAAAAAGCTGCCGAAAATGAGCCTTATATTGCAGATATGAAACAATATTTTGGTGTAAGCGAGTATTATACTAATATTGATATGGCTGAAACCATTAAACAATACTACAATCTTTTTTCTAATGCTTTAGGTCAAAGTTTTCCAAATGATAAAACAAGTTTTAGTGAAGCAGATATAAATTCTATGCCTAGTGGTTATGGTGTAAGCGGAACGCAATCAATGGACTTTAATGATCCAAGCAATAGAATGAATATCACTCACCTAAGAGATTTTTCAAATTCTTTAATTTCAAATGTTTATAAAACCCCTGAACAAGCAAAAGAAGCTGATGAAATTTGGCTTGATTCAGGATGTATGATCAAAGGATTATCATCTGAGACTTTAGGTTTATCCTTAGAAGAAATCAAAAATGTTTCTAAAGGTGAAGATTGGCAATTTAATCCTGATATGTCAGTTTATCCACAAAATGAAGATGGAAGTTATTCTAAAGAAACTTTGTTTATGAGTTTTTTAAAATCTCAAGGTGGACAACCCGTTGAGAGTCCAAAAACCACACTTAATCCAACAATAGAAGCTTATAATAGGGCTATGGCTAAGGAGAGTTTTAGTGGTCTTGCAATTAACATTGATAGTATTATGACAGGTAAAAGTGACTTTAAAAGCTTTTTTAGATACTGGGCAGAGCATGGCATAGCAGAAGGTGATTTATATATGTATGAAAATAACATTCCTAAAGAATCTGCTATGGGTAATTGGGCTTTAGATGCTGAAATTAAACAAGCTCTTGCTAATGGCTGGAAAGCAAAACCTAGCACCATTAATTCCTATGCTGATTCTATAATGGATAGATTAAATAATCTTATAGGACAAACTAGGGTTTAGGAAGTAAATAAAAAGAAATTAATATCGCTTAATTGTGATATTAAAATCTAAAATGTTCTATTTCAAAATTTAAAGATTTGGGTAGATTGAGTTTGTAATCTTTGAGTTGTTTTTTAGGATTAACAACTAAAGCAAATCCACCTTTATTATACCCTATCCCAAACACTATAAAATTCTCTTTTGGAGCTTATATATTCTCCATAACTTGGATCAAGTATTTGTAAATAATTACCTTTATGATTTATAATCACCACAAAATGTGGAAAGCGTGGATCATCTTCAATTTTAACTAAAATAGGAACAGATGTAATATTTTCTAAAATCTTTCTATCGACTTTATAAGATTTGCTTTCATAGCCAAGCTTTTTTACTACATCATTTAAATCTGCAAAGCTTACCATATCTGTATAAAGCTTTTGATTGCTCATAGTTTTTAACAAGTCTAGTTCTGTTAAATTATTATCATCAAGTGTATTAATAAGCGTAGCTAAAGAAGCAGCGTCACAAGATTCTTCATAATTTTGCCTTACAACTTTTTCATTTTTGATTTCTTGGTAAGACTTAACTACAAATTCTGCCTTTAAAAATAAAGGCAAAAGAGCAACTATTAATGCTATTTTTAGAATTTTTTCCACAGATTGATACCAAAAATTGCATCAGGAGCAGCAGAGCTTCCGCCTAGACTTGCACTGACTGAAATAGCTGTATCTTGATTGATACTATAAGTAGAACCACCACTAATTGTAGGGATTGATCTTAATTCTGAGTTTTTTATACCATTAATTTTTTATGCCGTTTGAAATCTTTGCTCTGCTCCCAAATCTAAAGTAATTTTAGGGCTTAAGATAATGGATAGACTCCCGCCTGCATAAATGCTATTTCCATATTTTATTTTTGCAATTTTAAATTTTCTTGTTTGATTATAACCAAAACCTGTATAAATGCTATATACCACAGGATCGCTATATCCTCTTAAACTGGCTTCTAAACTTTGGGATTGAAAATAAAAGTTTTTAGTTTGCAAAACTGTTTTTTCTCTTTGAATGATTGCTGTTTGAAATTTAATCTGTGGGACAAAATCCGCAATACTCTCTCCTGTATAAATAAAGCCTATCCATAAAGAATCAAAATTTAAAGTATTTTTGCTTGTATAAGCACCTGAAATAATATTGTTATACTCTTAATCTTGCATAATTTCCACCACCTGAGATAAGTAAATCAAAACTAGGCGTAAGCGTATAAATAAAAGTTTGATTTAAATAAAGTTGTTTTGTATCATTCCAAACATTTAAATCCCCATTTATTCCTATATTTGGATAAAGAAAGTAAGAATGAGAATTTCCTGTGCTAAGAAGTGATAAGCTTGTAATACTTCTTAAGCCTATTTGCTTTTTAAATAAATTGTCTATATTTAACTCATCGCTAGCAAAAAGATAAGCATTTAAAACTATATAAATAAAAATAATTTTTCTCATTCTTTATCCTTTTAAAATATTGCCCAATTTTTAAGCAAAAAATATTTGTGAATTTTAATATTTTAAATTTTAAAAAAATTTAAATTAAATTAATATTTTATTAATTATAATTTAACGATTATCCAATAAAGGAGGATAAACAAAAATGGTTAATAAAATTTTATGGTTTTTTGTTGCCTTGCTTGGAGCTTGTTGTTTTTGCTATTTGGCTTTACAAAATGGAGAGAAAGTTTCAGCTCTTTATTTGGTTGTATCTGCTGTATGTATTTATATGATAGCATATAGATTTTATGGTCGTTTTGTGGCTTATAAAGTTTTAGAGCTTGATAGAAATCGTGCTACACCTGCAAGAGTTGAAAATGATGGACAAAATTTTGTTCCAACAAATAAAATTGTTTTATTTAGTCACCAATTTGCAGCTATTGCTGGAGCTGGTCCTTTAGTTGGTCCTGTTTTGGCTGCTCAAATGGGTTATTTGCCTTCTATGATTTGGATTTTAATTGGTGGAGTTTTGGCAGGTTCTGTGCATGACTTTTTAGTTCTTTTTATTTCTATGAGGAGAAAAGGTCGTTCTCTTGGTGAAATGATAAAAGATGAGATGGGGAATTTTACCGGTGCTGTAGCTATGATAGCTATTTTTGGAATCATGATTATTATCATTGCTATTTTAGCTATGGTTGTGGTAAAGTCTTTAGCAAATTCTCCTTGGGGTTTATTTACTATTGCTATGACTATTCCTATTGCTATATTTATGGGTATTTATATGCGTTTTATTCGTCCTGGAAAAGTAGGCGAAACTTCTATTATAGGTTTTGTACTTTTAATTTTAGCAATTCATTATGGTAGTGTTGTTGCAGCAGATCCTTATTGGTCTAAATTTTTTACTTTTGATGCCCCAACATTGGCTTTTATGATTATGGGCTATGGGTTTATTTCATCACTTTTGCCTGTATGGTTCTTTTTGGCGCCAAGAGACTATCTTGCTACTTTTTTAAAAATTGGTGTTATAGTCGTAATGGCTTTGGCTATTGTGATTGTTATGCCTGATTTTCAGATGCCAAAAATTAATTATCAGTATCTTGATGGAACAGGTCCTGTTTTTGCTGGATCGATTTTTCCTTTCTTGTTCATTACTATAGCTTGTGGTGCCATTAGTGGATTTCACGCATTAATTTCAAGCGGAACAAGTCCTAAAATGCTTGAAAATGAAGAGCACGCTTTATTGGTTGGTTATGGCGCTATGCTTGCTGAAAGTGCTGTGGCTATTATGGCTTTAATTTGTGCTTGTATTTTACATCCTGGAATTTATTTTGCTGTAAATTCCTCTTCGGCTTTAATAGGGAATGATTTAGTAAGTGCTGCAAAAATTATTAGTGATTGGGGATTTAGTGTAACACCGCAAGAAATTATGCAACTTACTAAGGATATAGGAGAGCAAAGTATATTATCAAGAACAGGAGGAGCTCCAACATTCGCTTTAGGCGTTACTTTGATTTTGCATAAAATTTTTGGTGGAGTTGAATTTATGGGTTTTTGGTATCATTTTGCCATTTTATTTGAAGCTTTATTTATTTTAACTGCTGTTGATGCTGGAACTAGAACTTCTAAATTTATGGTTCAAGATATTTTAGGAAATATATATAAGCCTTTAGGAAATACTCATAATTATTTTGCAGGAATTTTAGCTACTATTTTAAGTGTAACTTGTTGGGGTTATTTTTTATATCAAGGTGCGATAGATCCTAAAGGCGGAATTTATACTTTATGGCCGCTTTTTGGTGTAAGTAATCAAATGTTGGCTGGAATGGCTTTACTTTTAGTAAGTGTAATACTTGTTAAAATGGGTAAAAAAAGATTTCTTTGGATTACTTTGGTTCCAGCTTGTTTTGTTTTATTGGCAACTCTTTATGGTGGAATACAAAAGGTATTACCTTATGAAGAAGGAGCCAAGGTAAGAAATGTAGTAAGCCATATAGCTACTGCTCAAATAGCCAATAAAAATATAGAAAAATTAGAAAATGAGCTTTTAGAATTTAAATCACAAAAAGTAAATTCAAGTGAAAATGAAAATAATTTTGCTCAACAGATAAAAGAAAAAGAACAACAAATTTCTAATTTATCTCACGTCGTTTTTGGAAATATTTTAGATGCTATTTTATGTATCTTTTTTATGCTAACTACTTTACTTGTTATTATCTCTTGTATAGGAATTTGTATAGGCAAGATAAAAATTCCATTAAAAGAAAGTCCTTATATTAAAATCAGTTCTTTAAATGTTAAAGAAAATTAAATTTTATTATGAAAAAGCCGAAAGGTTTTTTCATCCTTTAGTAGGGCTTTCAAGTTATGATAAGTATGTAGAGCATATGAAAGAAAAGCATCCTAAAAAAACTCCCAAAACTAGAGCAGAGTTTTTTAAAGAATGCTTAGAAAATAAATATAATAGCAAATTAAGTAAATGTTGATAATTTTTTAGGATAAAGTTTTATCATACAATTTAGGAATTTAAAAAACCATGGATTTTCTTTAATTCTTCACTAATTGGTTTTTTATTACCTTCTCTATCGACACTTACATAGGTTACAATAGCAGAGGTTACGTGGATACAAGCCATGCAACCGAGCTTATCTACCCTTTGCGCAACAACTTCAACTTGAACTTTTATCGAGGTATTTCCAACTTTTAAAATTTTTGCATAACACGAAATAATATCACCTATAAAAACTGGTTGTTTAAAAACGACTTGCTCCATAGAAATTGTTACAACTCTTTCAGGGGAAAGTTCTCTAGCAGCTATAACTCCAGCTGTATCTATTTGAGACAAAATCCATCCTCCAAAAATATTGCCTGCAGAATTTGTATCTTTTGGCATTGCGACTATTTTAAGTTTTGGCTCTCCCATATCTTTCATTTTTTCTCCTTGATTTTTAATGTTTAATTATAATAGAATTTAAAACTATAAGGAGTAAAATTATGAATAATTTTAAAGAAGTGTTACTACTTGTAAAAAAACGAAAAGAACAAATTAATTCTTTATATGAGATTTTAGATAAAGATGATATTGGTCCTTATTTTGAATCTTTAATCAATTTAAGTGGTTTGAAAAAAGACAAAAATGCTATTTTGGCTATATTAAGACGTTTAGTAGATTTAAAAGAAGAAAATTTAGTAAAAGAATTAGAAAAAAATAATTTTAGCGAAGAAAAAATTACTAAAATAAAACATCTTTTTTATGATGAAGTAAGAAAATTTTATGAAAGAGAGCACCAAGAACTTATTAATGAAATTAAAAATAAAAAACTTTTAAATAATTTTTATCAAACTCTTATTCAAGGTGTTCATAATATAGGCTTAATTATTAATGATTTTGAAAGTTCTTGGACTAAAGAGATTATAGAAAAAAATAATAAGATTTTATCTTCAATGTTTAAAGATCTTAATCTAGCCTTGGAATTTTTAAAGCAAAATAAACTCTATCAGGTTGATAGAAATGGTCAAATTTGCGAAAGAAGTTATGGGGTTTTGGTTAGAATTGGTCAAATTTGGAGATTTGTTCCTTATGCTAAATTCTTTGAAAATGAAATTTTAAGACTTGAATTTGCATTTGATTCTATGATAAATGAGCTTAAAACTTTTGCAAATTCAAATGAAGAATTTGCCTATATTGAATATCTAATAAAATTAAAAATTGCTTTTTGCGAAAAGCGAGAAAATAAAGTTATAGAGGCTTGGCAAAATGCTGAGCTTGCTTGGATGGAAGTAAAATCACCTTTGCAAATTGGTCATCCTTTAGAGTATTATGAGGATAATTATACCCACGCTGTAGCACTAGAATGGGATATTAGATTGCAAGATGAGAGTTGTTTTGATGTAAATGAATTTATCAATCAAATTAATACTAGTTTTGAAAAAGTTTGTAAAAATATCAATTTAAATAATAATGATTTAAAAGCTGAAGTTTTAAATAATATTAATAAAACCCAGCTTTATATATGCACTCCTATGATTTTTTATGGAGCGGAGCTTAGAGGACTTTTTTCTGCTCAAGTTGTTCCTAATGATGAATTTGTAAGCGCTAAATCGGGCAAGAAGATTTTTGCTTTTTTAAATTTTGTTTATGAAAGTGCTAAAAGCAAACCTTTTATGAAAATTTCAAGTGTAATTTTTGAAAAAGATTTTTTAGATTATGGAAGAGAAATTCTTTTTTTTAAAGAAGAAATTTGGAAAAAGGTTTATGAGATTTCTACCATAGGACATGAGTTTGGCCATATTTTCTTTATAGATCAAGAGAGTGAAAAACTTATGAATCAGAGTGGATATTTTAAAAATATAGAAGAATATAAAGCTACCACAGGAGGATTGATAAATTTTTTCTATCATGAAGTTGAAGATCTTAAAATGCCGGTATTTTATGAACTTATTAAAAGATCTATTTCTTTAATTGCTTGGCAAGAAGTAGAAGAAGTAAAACCTTATTATACAGAGGGTTTGATTCATCTTGATTTGTTATTTAAAAGTGGTGTTTTGAGTTTTAAGGATGAAAAATTATTTGTTAATTTTACTTTAGAGTTTTATGAGAAATTTAAAGATTTAACTTTACAAAATTATCATAGTCTTGCTAAACACTATGCTCAAAAAAATGATGCTAAAGAATTTTTAAATCTTTTTTGCATTTTGGAAAATGGGATATTTTTACCTATAAATAAAGAGTGTAGAAATTTTGTTTTATATTATTATGATTTATATAAAAAGCTTGGAAATGAACTTGATGATAGTAAAGAGTTTGAAAAATATAAAGAGAAAGAGAAAAAAATAAAAAAAGATAAGAAAAATTAATGTTTTTTTCTTGCTATTGCTTTTTAAATATGCTAGAATTAGGCTTTTTAATATTAAAAAAAGGAGCTTTCCATGACTAAAGCAGATTTTATTTCTCAAGTTGCTCAACTTTCTGGGCTAACCAAAAAAGACGCAGGTGCTGCTACAGATGCTGTTATTGCGGCAATTACAGATTTATTAGCAAAAGGAGATAGCATTAGTTTTATCGGTTTTGGAACTTTTTCAACTACTGAAAGAGCAGCCAGAACAGCTAGAGTTCCTAGTACAGGTAAAACAATTACTGTTCCTGCTACTAAAGTTGCTAAGTTTAAAGTAGGAAAAAATCTTAAAGAGGCTGTTGCAAAAAAAGCAGGAACTAGCAAAAAGAAAAAGTAATTTTTAAGGCTAGATTTTCTAGCCTTTTAGTTACTTTTTAAGATCAAATTCAAAAGAAAAATTTGTTGATTTATTATTTTCTAATATATCAGCCTTAAAACGCATAATATCTTTTGCACAAGCACTTAATCTTATTTTTCCTTCAAAAATATTGTCTTTTATTTTATTAAGATTGATTTCTGTTATTCCCATAAACATATTGATTCCATAAATTCTAATTTTTAGATCGTTGTATATTTTATTTGATTTTATTTCCATTTTTAATTCATTTGTATTTAATGGTTTAATGGGCTTTGGATTGATAGAGACTATAATTTTTTCATCATTAAAATCATATATACAATCTTGAAGGTTTAAATCACAAGTATTTTTTTGAGTCATTAAGCCATTAGTTGCTAATCTTGTATTATCTAGTATATAAAAATCAAAAATAATGTAAAGAATTACAATGCTAAAAATAAAAGCTAATATAAATATATTTTTTTTCATAAAGTATCCTAGTTTATCAATTTGTATTTTGATGAGATTTTTTAGTATACCGTAAATAAAATGTGAAATTATTTAAAATTTAATTTACATAGTTTTTTAAGAAAAATTAATATATAATTTTAGTTTTGAATAGTTTTTTTAAAGGATCATCGTTGTTTAAAATTATCATTGCTGTATTATTTTTTATTTCAAGTGTTTGTGCTTCGGATTTTGTAAAAATTTATCTTGATAATGGCTTAGAAGCAGTTAAAACTGCTATAGAGCAAAAATTAACTAGCAAAGATTTTTGGCTAGAAGAGCTTAAAGATCAAAATGTTTCTTTGGGATATTATAAAGATGAAGTTATTATTGTTGTTACCAATAAAACAAAGAAAATTCTTAAAGTTTATTCTTACAATAAAGGCAAAGTTGAAGAAAAATTTGAACAAAAAGATGTTATTACTGGTTTAATGGGTGATAAGCAAAAAGAAGGAGATTTAAAAACTCCTGTTGGTTTTTATGAGTTAGGAAAAAAATTTAATCCAGGTGATCCTTATTATGGTCCTTTTGCTTTTGCAACAACTTATCCAAATTTGCTTGATAAAGTACAAGGAAAGACAGGTGGAGGTATTTGGATCCATGGTTATCCTTTAGATGGAACTAGAATTGATGAATATAAAACTAGAGGATGTATTGCTTTGCTTAATAAAAATTTAGATAGTTTTGCGGCAATTGTTAAAGATAAAAAAGTTTATGTTTTAACAGAAGAAAAAGATAAAGTTTATGGAAAAAAAGATGAAATCGCATCTTTATTGGCTTCTTTGTTTGAGTGGAAAGATGCTTGGACGATAAATGATATTAAAACATATTTAAATTTTTATGATGAAAAAGAATTTAAAAGATTTGATAAAACTCCCTTTTCTCAGTTTGCAGTAATGAAAAAAAATATTTTTTCAAAAAATGAGAAAAAAGACATTAAATTTTCAGACATTAGCATAAGTCCTTATCCAAATTTGGAAGGAAAAATTATGTATAGAATTTCTTTTTATGAAGATTATTATACGAAAAATTATCAGTTTAAGGGTAATAAGGTTCTTTATGTTAGACTTGATAAAGAAGGCAAAATGAAAATTCTTGCAGAGCAATAATGTCTTTAATCAAATTAAATCAAAAGGCTTATGAATTTAATTTAGATCAAATTGCTAATAAGACTGGAAATTTTGATCGTATTATTTGTGTTTTTAAAGATAATGCATATGGACATGGAGCAACTCTTTTAGCTCCTATTGCTAAAAATAAAGGCATTAATTTTATTGCTGTTAAAAATGAGCAAGAAGCAAATGAACTTAAAAATTTTTTTGATTCTATTTTAATTCTTTCGCATCGTCCAAATGGTAACGAAAATCTAAATTTTATTTATGCTTTGAATGATATAAATTTAATTGAAAAATTTAAACCTTTAAGCAGAATTCATTTAAAAATTGATACAAATATGCATAGAAATGGAATTAAATTTCAAGATCTAGATAAAGCATATGATAGCATTTTAAAATACAATTTAAAACTAGAAGGCGTTTTTACACATTTTTCGAGTGCAGATAGTATAGATGATTTTTATTTTAAACAAAAAAATAATTTTAAAAAAGTAAAAGAATGGTTTTATAAAAAATGTGATGAAAAACTGATTTTTCATTCTTTTAATTCAGCAGCTTTGTTTAATTCACCAATCCCCGAAGATGAATATTGTAGAGTAGGACTCGTTCAGTTTGGTTATGGAGCTTTACATTTAAAAAAGGTTTTAAGTCTTTATGCTCATAAATTAAGTCAAAGAATTTTAAAAGCAGGGGAGAGTATAGGTTATTCTAATGCTTATACAGCACTTAAAGATTTAAATATAGCAACTTATGATTTAGGTTATGGTGATGGGTTATTTCGTTATGATGCTAAAGGGGAACTAAGGCTTGCAAATGGTAAGAAAATACTTGGAAGAATGTCTATGGATAGTTTTTCTTGCGAGGATAGTGGAGATGAAATTTGTGTTTTTGATGATGCATCAGTATGGGCAAATTTTTTTAATACTATAGACTATGAAATTTTAGTTAAGCTTCATCCTGGTATCAAAAGGATAATAATCTAATGTTTAATATAGTTTTGGTTTCACCAAGAATTCCACAAAATACAGGAAGTATTGGTAGGATGTGTTTTAATGCAGGTTTTAATTTGCATATTATAAAGCCTATTGTTTTTGATTTAGAAGAAAAAAAGCTTAAAAGAGCTGGTCTTGATTATTGGGATAAATTAAATCCTATTATATGGGAGAATCTTGATGAGTTTTTGAAAAAAAATATAAAATATAAAGATCGTTTTTTCTTTGCAACTACAAAAAGTAAAAAACCTTATTTTAAAGTTCAATTTCAAAAAGATGATTTTTTATTTTTTGGGAGTGAGAGTTTTGGTCTTCCACAAGATTTAATGCAACTTAATTGGCAAAATGCAATTACCATACCAATGAAAGCTTATGGAAGAAGTCTTAATCTGGCTACTAGCGTAGGAATTATAACTTATGAAGCATTAAGACAGAATTTCTCTTTTTTTACTTATTGATTTTTTAGAATAATTGTGTAAAATATTTTATTAACTTTAGGAGTATAAATGAATTTAATGGAAGTTGGCAATTTTATAGATAAAATATTACCTAAAACAGATATTATAATGGTTGTTTTATTGATTATTTGTGGTCTTTATTATAGTTTTAAAACGCATTTTGTTCAGTTTAGAATGCTAAGTAGTGTTTTAAAAATATTAACAGAAAGAACTAATGAAAAAGAGCATATTTCTCCTTTTCAAGCATTAATGATTTCTACAGCTTCAAGAGTAGGTATAGGAAATATTACAGGAATTTCCATTGCAATTGTTGTTGGAGGTCCTGGCGCTTTATTTTGGATGTGGCTTATGGCCTTTTTTGGAGGAGCTTCAGCTTTTGCTGAAAGCACTTTAGCACAAGTTTATAAATCAAAAGATGGGACAGGGGGTTATAAGGGTGGTCCGGCTTATTATATAAAAAAGGCATTGGGTTCAAAATTGTTAGGAGCATTTTTTGCTCTTATTTTAATTATTACTTATGCTTATGGCTTCAATGGTCTTCAAAGTCAAAATATCACTTCAGCATTTGAAGTTTATTATAATATGGCCAATCCAAACTCATCCATTTCTTTTATGCAAAGTCATTGGCCTTTGATTATAGGCGGTATTTTAACTTTATTTAGTATTTGGATGTTTTTTTCTCATCATACTAAAATAGGAAAAATAAGCTCTTTAATAGTTCCTTTTATGGCATTAGCTTATATTTGCCTTGCGGTTATTGCAGTATTAATGAATTTTGAGAAAATTCCTATGGTTTTTCATATGATTTTTCAAAGTGCTTTTGATTTTAAGGCCATATTTGGAGGTTTTGCTGGTTCTGTTTTAGTTATAGGAATTAAAAGAGGACTTTTTTCTAATGAAGCAGGTATGGGATCTGCTCCTAATGCAGCAGCAGCAGCGCTTACTAGTCACCCTGCAAAACAAGGAATTATTCAAGCTTTTTCCGTTCTTATTGATGTTATAATATGTACAAGTTCTGGTTTTTTAGTATTATTTTCTTTAACTTATTTAAACAATATAGGAGTAGATGGAAAACCTATTTTTACAGCTCTTCCTTTGGTTCAACATGCTATGGATGAGTATTATGGTAAATTAGGTATACATTTTATTTCTATTTCTATTGTATTATTTGCTATTACTTCCTTAATAGGAAATTATTATTATGCTCAAGCTAATGTAAAATATTTAAGCGATTCTAAAGTTGTTATGAATCTTTTTAGAATCTCAGCTGTACTAATGGTTTTTATAGGTTCTCAAATGGATTTAAAGTTAGCGTGGAGTTTAGCTGATTTAACAATGGCTTTTATGGCAACTACAAATATAGTTTCTTTATTGCTTTTAGGTTCTATTGTTAGTAAAGTTTTAAATGATTACAATTTACAAAAAAGTCAAGGTAAAGATCCACAATTTAGTGCTTCAAAACTTGGTATTAAAAATGCAGAGTGTTGGGATTAATTAAAAAAGACTTTAATGGGTCTTTTTTAATTAATGATTTAAAACTTTATTTAAAAATTCTTTTAATCTTTCGTTTTTGGGATTTTCAAAAGTATTATAAGGATTTTCATCTACAAGGATATTTCCTTGCTCCATAAAAAGTATTCTATTTGCTACATTTTTTGCAAATCCCATTTCGTGGGTAACCACAAGCATTGTTAAACCCTCTTTAGCAACTTCTTTCATAATATTTAAAACTTCTCCTATCATTTCAGGATCAAGTGCAGAAGTTGGTTCATCAAATAAAATTGCATCAGGATTCATCATTAAGCTTCTTGCAATAGCTATACGTTGTTTTTGTCCCCCAGATAATTGATGGGGCATAGTATTTTCTTTATCGCTAAGTCCTATTTTTTTAAGTAGTATTCTAGCTTTTTTAATAGCTTCTTCTTTGGTTAAAATTTTTGTTTTAATAGGCGCTAAACATAAATTTTCTAAAATATTTTTATTATTGAAAAGATTAAAATGTTGAAAGACCATACTTACTTTTTGTCTAATAAGATCAATATTAACCGATGGATCTAAAATATTTTGATTTTTTATATAAATTTCTCCACTAGTTGCTATTTCAAGTTTATTAATACATCTTAAAAATGTACTTTTACCACTACCACTAGGTCCAATAATAGCAATGATATCACCTTTATTAATTTGTATATTAATATCTTTTAAAACATTTAAATTTCCATATTTTTTTGATAAATTTTTTATTTTAATCATTATTATTTAATCTCTTTTCAAGTTTTTGTACAATTAGAGTAAATATTTTTACATTGATATAATATATAAGTCCTGTAAATATAATAGGTTTTGGATTATAAAGTAAAGCTTGTAAGCTTTTACTTTGCATTGTGATATCTAAAACACTTATAAAACCAACAGCGGAAGTTTCTTTAAATAAAGAAATAAATTCATTTGCAAGTGCAGGTAAAGTACTTTTTATAGCTTGAGGTAAAATAATCTCTTTCATAGTGATTTTATAACTTAATCCCATGGCTCTTGCTGCTTCCATTTGTCCTTTATCTACACTATTAATTCCAGCACGAACAATTTCTGCAATATAAGCTGAACTATTAAGTCCTAAAGCTAAAATAGCTGCATAGAGATTATCAACAAAAGTAAAAATAACGAAGGCAAAAATCATAAGCTGTAAAATTACAGGTGTGCCACGTATAATATCAATATATTCATCTATAAGAAGGTTTAAAAATTTAATTTTTGAAAATCTTAAGATAGCCAAAGAAAATCCTAAAACTATACCAATAATAATACTAGAAATGGTTAAAAGTAAAGTAGTAAAATAACTTTTAACATAAGCTTTAGCATCTGCTGTATAGGTATATTGAAGTTCATTATTTACATTAACTTGTAAAATTTCTATAGGAAAAGAAAAATAACCCCAAAGAATTATTATTGCAAAAAAAATAAAAGTTTTGATATTTTTTTGAGTCAATTTTCAACCTTAAAATCACAAAATAAAAAGGACTTATTTTATTAAAAAATCTCTTGATTTTTTCTTTAAAATTTAAATTTTTGTGTTACAATTTTTTATAAATTTTTAGTGGTTTTAGCTATGTTTGATTGGATTATTACGACTTTATTTTTTATTTTTATGATATGTTTGATTGTAGGTTTTAACCACCAAATTCAAGAAAAAGCAAAATTAAGAAATGAAAGAGAAAAAAGATATAAAAGGAAATAAAATGATTAAAAAAGTTTTAATTCCCTTGGCTCAAGGTTTTGAAGAACTTGAATTTATAGGGATAAGCGATGTTTTAAAAAGAGCTAGCGTCTTAAGTGATAATCTTGAGATATATATAAGCTCTTTAAATAAAGAGCTTATAGTCAGTGGAGCACACGGTATTCAAATTAAGGCTGATTTTATTCTTGATGATATTGAAGATAAAGAATTTGATGCTATTGCTCTGGCTGGTGGTTTTGAGGGCATGAGTAATCTTAAGACAAATGCTACAATTTTAAATATCATTAAAAAACTCAATTCTAATGGAAAAGTTATTGGCGCTATTTGCGCATCGCCCATCGTCCTTAATGAAGCTGGAGTTTTAAAAGGAGAATTTACTTGTTATCCAGGTTGTGAAAAAATGCTTAATGGAGTTTGGGTTAATAAAGCTGTATGTGTTAATAAAAACATTATCACAAGTGCTGGACCTGCAACTGCTGTTTTATTTGGATTAGAGCTTGTAAAAGCTTTATGTGGTGAAGAAATTTATGAAGTTTTATACAAGGCTATGCTTGTTCCTTTGCTTAAAAGTATAAATTAAAATTTTTAGTTTAAATTTATATAACTTTTTTAAAAAATTTAGAATTAGAATTCTATAATTTCCTTAAGAATTTAATTTTTAAGGAAATTAATGAGTCAATTTACCCATCTTCATTTACATACAGAATATTCTTTACTTGATGGAGCTAATAAGCTTAAAGAACTTGCTGATACTTTGAAAAGTCAGGGTGCAACTAGTGTTGCTATGACAGATCATGGCAATATGTTTGGGGCTATTGATTTTTATCAAACAATGAAAGCAAAAGGTATAAAGCCTATTATAGGACTTGAAGCTTATTTACATAATCACGATGATATCAGTGATAAAAGTTCAAGACAAAGATTTCATCTTTGTTTGTACGCTAAAAATGAAATAGGCTATCAAAATTTAATGTATTTAAGCTCTCAAAGTTATATTAAAGGCTTATATTATTATCCGCGTATCAATAAAAAAATTTTAGAAAAACATAGCGAAGGTTTAATTTGTTCCTCTGCTTGCTTGCAAGGCGAGGTAAATTGGCATTTAAATAATCAAAATGAAAGAAATGCTCGTTTTGGCGCAAAGGGATATGAAAGCGCAAAAGAAGCAGCTCTTTGGTATAAAAAAGTCTTTAAAGATGATTTTTATTTAGAAATTATGCGTCATGGTATCAATGATCAAAGGATTATTGATGATGATATTATCAGACTTTCAAAAGAATTAGATATTAAAATTATAGCCACTAATGATACGCATTATACTTTCAAAGAAAGAGCTGCAGCACATGAGGTTTTTATGTGTATAGCTATGGGAAAAAAACTTAATGATCCTAATAGAATGCGTCATAGTGTTCATGAATTTTATGTAAAAACTCCACAACAAATGAGCGAACTTTTTGCTGATATTCCAGAAGCTATTGAAAATACACAAGAAATAGCTAATAAATGTAATTTAGAATTAAATCTTGGCAACCCAACTCCTCCAAATTTTAAATTTACGCGTGAATATGCAAAAGAGTATAGTTTAGTTTTAAAAGATCAAGAAAAAGAATTTAGTTTTGATAATGATGATATAGTTTTTGAATATCTTTGCAAAAAAGGACTTGATGAGAGACTTAAATTTATTGATAAAGAGAAACATGAAGAATATAAAAAAAGATTAGATTTAGAAATACAAATTATTAAAAATATGAAGTTTTCAGGCTATATGCTTATAGTCCATGATTTTATTAAGGTAGCTAAAGATAAAGGAATTCCTGTTGGTCCAGGTAGAGGTTCAGCTGCTGGAAGCTTGGTTTCTTATTGTTTAAAGATAACCGATATTGATCCTTTGCCCTATAATTTGCTTTTTGAAAGATTTTTAAACCCTGAGCGTGTTTCTATGCCCGATATTGATGTTGATTTTTGTCAAGATAGACGCTCTGAAGTAATTGATTATGTGATTGATAAATATGGTTCTGATAAAGTTGCACAAGTTATTACCTTTGGTAAGCTTTTAGCACGTGGTGTAATCCGTGATGTTGCTAGAGTTTGTGATATGAGTATAGCTGATGCAGATGAACTTGCTAAACTTATTCCAGAAGAGCTTAAGATAACTCTTGAAGCAGCTTATGAAAAAGAACCAAAAATTAAAGAATTTATAGAAAAACATCCTAAAGGTTTAGAGGTTTGGGAATATGCAAAAGCATTAGAGGGATTAAATCGTAATGCAGGTATGCATGCAGCTGGTGTTGTAATTTCTAATGAGTCTTTATGGAAAAAAACCCCTCTTTTTAGACAGAGTAAAAATGACGAAAGACATTTAGTCACTCAGTATTCTAAGGATCATTTAGAAGATGTTGATTTGATTAAATTTGACTTTTTGGGTTTGAAAACTTTAACAGTAATTAACAATGCTATTAATCTTATAAAAAAACGCTATAACAAAGATATTATTTGGGAGAGCATAGATGTAAATGATCCTAAAGTTTATAAAACTATACAAAGTGGAAATACTTTAGGTATTTTTCAAATAGAATCTGATGGAATGCAAAGCTTAAATGCAAGATTGAAGCCAGAAAGATTTGAAGATTTAATTGCGGTTTTGGCTCTTTATCGTCCAGGTCCTATGGAATCAGGAATGCTTGATGATTTTATCGATAGAAAACACGGTTTAAAAGATATTAAATATCCTTTTGATGTATTAAAAAATATTTTAGAACCAACCTATGGGGTTATAGTTTATCAAGAACAAGTAATGCAAATAGTTCAAATTATTGGAGGTTTTTCTTTAGGAGGTGCTGATGTAGTACGTCGTGCTATGGGAAAAAAAGATCCCGAAAAAATGAAAAAGCTTAAAGATGAATTTGCAGATGGAGCGCAAAATCAAGGCTACAATAGAAAAGATGCCGAAGATCTTTGGGAGCTTATTTTAAAATTTGCAGGATATGGTTTTAATAAATCTCATTCTGCTGCTTATGCACTTATTACTTTTCAAACGGCTTATTTAAAAACTTATTATCCGAGTGAATTTATGGCAGCGCTTTTAACAAGCGAAGAAAATAATGTTGATAAAGTTGCTACTTATATCGAAGAGATGAAGAGAATGAACATAAAATTATTACCTCCTAATATTAATAAAGCCATTCGTGAATTTAGTGCTATAGAGCTTGAAGATGGTAAAGATGCTATTGTTTATGGACTTGGAGCAATTAAAAGTGTTGGTATTCCTGCAGTTGAAAATATTTTAGAGATAAGAAAAGATAAAGAATTTGAAGGTATTACTGATTTTCTTAGTAAAATTGACCCAACTAAAATTAATAAAAGAACATTAGAAAGTTTGATAAAATCAGGTGCATTTGATGAATTTGGCTATACAAGAAAATGTTTATTTAATAATCTTGATAATTTAGGTGATATTTCAAGACAAGTAGCAGAAATAAGAAGAAATATTGCTAATTCTTTATTTGGAGAAGATGAATTAACTCAAGATGTTAAAGTTGATATTATTTCTACTCCAGAAGAATTTGATTTGATGGAAAAACTAAATTATGAAAAAGAAATCTTAGGAATTTATGTTTCAGGTCATCCACTTGATAGTTTTTTTGATGATATTAAAGATATAGAATATACAAAAAGCATAGATTTTTCAGAGTTAAAAGGAGGTGGAGAGCTTTTAAATGTTGGAAAAATGGAAGATTTTAAATCTATGGTAAGTAAAAATAATAAACGTTTTGCAAGGCTTGAAATTTTAGATTTTTATTCTTCTTATGAAATTACTGTTTTTGAATCAAATATTGAAAAAATAGAAAAAATTTATAAAGATGAAAAAAGCAAGAATTTAGCTTATGGATTTTTTCTTCATTACAAAAGCGATGAAGGTAAGGTAAGTTTTTCTTTAAAAGATGTAAAAACTTTAGAAGAGTTAAAAAATACAGAATATAAAGCTTTAAAAGTAAATTCGAAAAATTATAAAAAACAAGATTTTATTAAAGAGCCAAAAGAATTTGAAAATAATATTATAGAGCTTGATTTAAGTAAATTAAATCGTGAACTTGTTTATGAGATACATGAAATTGCTAGAAACGCACACAATCCAAATGAAAAAGGAAATAAAAAATTGGTTTTAAGGATTATAAATTCTGGATCTTGTTTGCTTTATCATACAGATTTTATTATTTCTGATAGTATAAGCGAGCACATTCTTAATAGATGTAGCTCATAAAGGTAGGGTAAAATAAAAATTTTTAGGATCTTTTTTAAAGCCAATTTTTCCTTTGTGAGCTTCTATAATTTGCTTACAAAGGCAAAGTCCAAGTCCATTGCCTTTAAGTTTGGTAGTTTTAAATGCTTCAAAAACTAAATTTTCATCTTTAATTTGGATTCCATTATCAAAAACTTCTATAATTAGAGTTTCTTTTTTCAAAGAAGCTTTAATTTGGATTTTAGGATTTTTACTTTCATTTTCTTCAATTGCATCAATACTATTATAAATTAAATTTTGCAAAACCAAGCTAATAAGGGCTTTATCTGCTTGGATATTTAAACTAAAAAAAGAAATATCAAATTCTATGTCCGAATAAAAATTATAAGAATTAATGGCTTGTTCGCATTCTTCTTTTAATTCTAAAAGATTAAAAGTATGAAGATTTATATGAACACCTTTAGTAAAAAGTAGGGTAGAATTTACTATACGCTCAACCCTTGCAATAGCTTTTTGAATTTCTAGTACAATATGCTTGTTTTTTAACTCACTTCTTGAGAAAAGAGTAGAGGCAAGTAAAGAAATAGAACCTATCGGATTTCTAATTTCATGGGCTAAATGAGCAGCAACACTCCCCATGCTAGCAAGTCTTTCGTTACGTTTTTCATCGCTTATATCTGTAGCACTTATGATAGTTTTATCACTTTGTTTAATGATTTTAATTGTGTAAAATTTTGTCTCAAATTCCAATTCATAGTGTTCTTTATCCAGGCTAATTTGTTCTAATAAATTTTTATTTTTTAAAGCTTGATGATTTTGTAAGATGATATTTTTTTTAGGATCTAATATCCATAAACAAGTAGGTAAAACTTCTATAATCTCGCTTACCATTGCTCTTAAAGAGTTATAGCTTTCATTTAAAATTTTATATTCATTTTCTATTACATAGGTTTGTTCGATTAAATTTTTTAGTCCTTCTTGTAAAGTTTCTTTTTCATTAGAATCAAGACTTTTAAGTATATTTTCATTCATATATCTTCCTTAAATAAGAATTCAAAATCTTTTAGTTCAAATAAAAGTAATTTTTCATTTTGTTTTTTATTGAGCTCTTTGCTAAAGCCATTTTTTGAAAAAATAATATAATAATCAACATCTAAATTTAAGATTTCAGCTTTTTTTTGAAGTTCATTGAAAATATTTTTGCAAATTTTTTTATTTTTAAATTTAACTTCCCCGATAAAACTTAAATTGTTATCTTTGTAATATAAATCAATTTCTAATTTTCTATCCCAATAACTTTCAACAGGATAGATATTGAATTTTTTTTCTAAAAATTCTCTTGCTAATTGTTCAAAACAGAATCCTTGATAATGCTCCAATTCTTTTTGAATTAAATTTAAAATAAAATCAAATTTTTTCTCTAAAATTAAATGTTCATAAGGTTTTAAAAATCTAAAAAAAAATCTTAAAAAATGATTTTTAAAAATAAATTTATCTTGTATAACATACCCTCTTAGCTCTTTTTTTATTTTATTTCTTTTATCTTTTTTTATTTTTTTTTCTTTGCTTTTTTCTAGTTTTAAAATCCCCGTTTCTAATAAATGATTGCTAATAGCTTTTGCTTTAAAATGATTGATTTTTCTATTAATAGAATAAATTTTTCTACTATTTTTTGCTAAAAGATTTAAAGCATAAGAGCTTAAAAAATCAAAAGAAAATTGTTGATTTAACGAAGTATAATTTTTAAGAAGTATATTTTCAATACTTTCAAAAAAAGGTAAAGAAAAATAAGAAATATTTAATCCATCAAAAACACTATAAAAATCAAATAATTGTTCAGCTGGTAGATAAGAATGTGCTTTTGCAAATGTACTAAAAGTAATATTTTTCCTTTATATAAAAATTATTATTGTATAATTTTAGCAAATTTTTAAAGGATTGTATTTGGAAATTGAAGATTTAAGAAAAGATATTATTTTAAAAAAAGGAAGTTATTATTTTGATTTCGCAGCAAGTGCTTTAGCGCTAAAAAGCGTAGAAAAAAAAATTTCAAAGATTTTGCCTTTTTATGCTAATACCCATTCTGATAGTTCTTTGCATTCTTTTAAAATTCAAATGCATTATGAAAATGCAAGAAAAGATATTAAAAAAAGTTTAAAATTGGATAATAATTTTGCTTTAATTTCTTGTGGTACAGGATCTTCAAGTGCTATAAAAAAATTCCAAGAATTGCTAGGAATTTATGTTCCACCTAAAATAAAAGAAAAATATTTTAAAGATATGGATATTAAAAAATTACCTTTAGTTATTGTAGGTCCTTATGAGCATCATTCCAATGAATTATCATTTAGAGAAGGGCTTTGTGAATGTATTAGAGTTCCTCTTGATAAAAACGGAGAAATTGATTTTATTTTTTTAGAAAAACTTTTAGAAAAAAATAAAAAAAGACAAATCATTGCAAGTTTTTCTTTAGCTTCTAATGTTACAGGTGTTTTAAGTGATTATGAAAAAATTTCTAAATTAGTTAGGTCTTATAAAGGTATTGTTGCTTTTGATGCTACAAGTTTTATTCCTTATAAAAATATATCTTGTAAATTTTATGATGCTTTATTTATAAGTTCTCATAAATTAATAGGCGGTATTGGAGGATGCGGAATTTTGGTGATTAAAAAAAATCTTTGTGGCTCTAAACCATCTTTTGCAGCAGGAGGAACTGTTGGATATGTTTCAAGAACAACTCAATGCTATCTTTGCAATGAAGAAGCTTTGGAAGAGGGTGGAACTCCTGGAATTTTACAACTCATAAGAGCTAGTTTAGCTTTTAAGATTAAAGATGAAATTGGATTAAAACAAATACACAAAGCTGAAGAAAATTTAAAAAAATACTTTTTTTTAAGGTTAAAAGAGATTAATGATTTAAAGCTTTATGCGGAAAATTTATATAAAAGATTACTTATTTTTTCTTTTAATATTAAAGGAATTTCACCTTTTGATTTATCTTACGAGCTTAGTAAAAAATTTCACATAGAAACAAGAGCAGGTTGCACTTGTGCTGGACCTTATGGGCATGATTTATTAAATCTTAAAGATAATGCTAAGATTACACAAAGACCAGGATGGTTGAGAGTTAGTTTGCATTATACACATACAAAAGAGGATATTGATTATTTTTTTAAGGCTTTAGAGAAAGCCTTATTAAGATTAAGATAATTCTTATTTTAATTGATATTTTATAAGCAAGTTTTCATATATACCATTTTGCTTAAGTTTTTCCAAAGTTTGGTTAATTTTTTCTATAAGTTCTTTTTGTTTATCTTTGTCAAAAGCAAAACTAAATCCACTGCTTCCATCATCTTCTTCAAAAAAAGAACTAAGATCAGTATTTTGTTCTAAGTATCCTTTGGCAACATCTTTATCTAAGATGATTGCATCAATCTTTTTATTTTTAAGAGCTAATATAGCAACATTTAAATCAGCATTTGCTTCAACTATTGCATTTTTAATATTCTTAGCAGCATTTTCTTGCAAGGTTCCAAGTTGAACACCTATTTTTTTATTTGCTAAGTCATCTTTAGTTGTTAAGCTTGCATCATCTTTTCTTTTGATATAAAGATTTTTAGTCATATAATAAGTATTGCTAAAATCAGCATTTTTCTTTCTTTCTTCTGTAACACTCATAGCAGAAGCTATCATATCAATTTTACCAGTTTTTAAAGCAGGAATTAATCCATCAAAATTCATTTCTACCCAATTTAAACTAATATTTAAATCTTTTGCAATAGCTTCTAATAAATCTACATCAAAACCTGTAAGTTTTGAATTTTCTTTGTAATCAAATGGTTTATAAGTTGGTTCTATCCCAACCTTTAAAATGTGATTTGAGATTTCATTTTTAGATTTTGAAGAATCACAAGCGTTAAAAAGTAAAGCGATACCAAACATTAGGGCTAGAATTTGTTTTTTCATTTTTCTCCTTTAAATTTTAAAATAATTTTAATTATATAAAATTTTTTTGATAATTTATACTAATTATTATTTTTTTATAAAATATAAATAATATTTTTATGAAAAATTAAATATAAAGGATATTAATGGAAATTCGTGTTTATTATGAAGATACAGATTCTGGAGGAGTTGTTTATCATAGTAATTATTTAAAATTTTGTGAAAGAGCAAGAAGTGAATTGTTTTTTAAAAAAGATATAGATATTTTTAATGAAAAAACAGGTCATTTTTTGGTCACTAAAGTAAATTGTCGTTTTTTAAAATCAGCAAAACTCGGGGATATATTAAGAGTTAAAACAAAACTTTTAGAAATTAAAAATGTTTCAGCGCTTATAAGACAAGAAATTTTTAAAGATAATGAAAAAATTTTTGATGCTGATTTTACTTTAGCCTTTTTAAAGGATTCTAAAATTTCTAGAATAGATGAGAAATTAAAAGAAATCTTTGAAGAATTAATGTAATTCTTCAAAATTTGATTTTAAGCCTTTTACAAGTTTGATT
>NZ_JAENKS010000223.1:0-403 GCF_016598975.1 Campylobacter sp. 2018MI34 | reverse complement strand
ATGGAATCGTTTGGTATTCCTGCCAGCCTGGTTGCGAAATACCTTGATGAGCACGGCATCATTGTTGAGAAAACCGGTCCATATAACCTGTTGTTCTTGTTCAGCATCGGTATCGACAAAACCAAAGCTCTCAGCCTGCTGCGCGGTTTGACTGACTTTAAACGCTCGTTCGATCTGAACCTGCGGGTGAAAAACATGCTGCCTTCGCTGTACAAAGAAGCTCCAGAGTTTTATGAGAATATGCGGATCCAGGAGCTGGCTCAGAATATTCACAATCTGGTGAAACAACATAACCTGCCGGATCTGATGTACCGCGCCTTTGAAGTGCTGCCAGCCATGGTGATGAATCCGTTCAAAGCCTTCCAGAAAGAACTGCACGGTGAAGTAGAAGAGGTTTATTTGG
>NZ_JAENKS010000222.1:0-404 GCF_016598975.1 Campylobacter sp. 2018MI34 | reverse complement strand
CCCCGGGCCAGTCTGCCGTCTTCTACAGCGGTGATATCTGCCTGGGTGGTGGGATCATTGAACAGCGCCTGCCGCTGACCGCTGTTTAACCCGATTGCACACATAAAGGAGACCGTGTGGCGAAGAACTATTATGACATCACCCTGGCCCTGGCAGGAATTTGCCAGTCAGCCCGTCTGGTGCAACAGCTGGCGCATCAGGGTCATTGCGACGCTGACGCGCTGCACGTTTCGCTCAACAGCGTTATCGATCTCAACCCCGGTTCAACCCTGGGTGTCTTCGGTGGCAGCGAAACCAATCTTCGTCTCGGTCTTGAAACCTTGCTTGGCGTGCTTAACGCCAGCAGCCGTCAGGGCTTAAACGCGGAGCTCACCCGCTATACGTTAAGCCTGATGGTGCTGGAA
>NZ_JAENKS010000221.1:0-405 GCF_016598975.1 Campylobacter sp. 2018MI34 | reverse complement strand
GCGAAGCGACGTCAAAGCGTATACAAAGTCGAGTCGGTTTAAGGATACGTTCGTTGGGTAGGGGAGCGTTCTGTAAGCCTGCGAAGGTGGCCTGTGAGGGTTGCTGGAGGTATCAGAAGTGCGAATGCTGACATAAGTAACGATAATGCGGGTGAAAAACCCGCACGCCGGAAGACCAAGGGTTCCTGTCCAACGTTAATCGGGGCAGGGTGAGTCGACCCCTAAGGCGAGGCCGAAAGGCGTAGTCGATGGGAAACAGGTTAATATTCCTGTACTTGGTGTTACTGCGAAGGGGGGACGGAGAAGGCTATGTTAGCCGGGCGACGGTTGTCCCGGTTTAAGCATGTAGGCGGAGGCTCCAGGTAAATCCGGTACCTTTTTAACGCTGAGGTGTGATGACGAGGC
>NZ_JAENKS010000220.1:0-405 GCF_016598975.1 Campylobacter sp. 2018MI34 | reverse complement strand
GTGGATACGTACCGCCTGCAGGGCGGCTTTCATATTGCGCGGGTCGTTCATGGCATCGAAGACGCGGAACACGTCCATGCCGTTTTTCACCGCGCGTTCGACGAAGCGTTCCACCACGTCATCGGCGTAATGGCGATAACCGAGCAGGTTCTGGCCGCGCAGCAGCATCTGCAGTGGGGTTTTGGGCATGGCTTTTTTGAGTTCGCGCAGGCGCAGCCACGGGTCTTCGCCGAGAAAGCGGATACAGGCGTCAAAGGTGGCGCCGCCCCAGCACTCCAGCGACCCGTAGCCCACGTCATCGAGCGCGGCGGCAATCGGCAGCATGTCATCAAGGCGCAGGCGGGTGGCGAACAGGGACTGGTGGGCGTCACGCAGGACGACGTCGGTAATGGCAATGGTCATGGA
>NZ_JAENKS010000219.1:0-405 GCF_016598975.1 Campylobacter sp. 2018MI34 | reverse complement strand
ACCTGGCGGAAGGCGTCCGTTTGCGCCAGCTGGTACACCTGCGTGATGGCATCCACTTCCAGCGACAGGGCGTGCTGAAGGCGGCTGGAAAGAGGGCGCTGCTGCTGCCAGGAGTCGAGCCGCTCGTTCATGCCCCAGGGCTGATACGGATCGCGCAGGCTTTTTTTGGCATCTTCCAGGTTGCGGTACCCCAGCTTGCGCAGGAAGCGTCCGACGGTAATTCCGCTGGTCCCGCTCGCCTGACCCACACTTTCCGCCGTTTCAAACGGGATTTGCGCGGCGTGCGCCAGCAGCCAGCTTCCGACCCGCTTTTCGCTGGGCGTGAGCTGGCTGAACGTCGCTTCGATACGGCTCAGCATCTCAGGTTTCGTCGTCATACCGCCTCGCTGTTAACAGGCTGTCAAT
>NZ_JAENKS010000218.1:0-405 GCF_016598975.1 Campylobacter sp. 2018MI34 | reverse complement strand
GATATGGCTGCGCTTATCAAAGAAGTGGAAGAGCAAAACGACCACGCCAGAACGCTAACCCGGAAGCGCAACACCATGACGATTAACAGTCTGGTTAAACGCACGAAGAAAACAGAACCAGCCAAACCCGAAACCACGTCCACCGATTCACTGGCGCCCGTCACTGACGTGTACGCGGCACTCATTGAAGAAGCAACCAAAGAAAACACATGAAAACTCCCGAGCGACCGATGGAGGTTAAACACTAATGGAAAAACTGATCGCCCTAAAGCACAAGCTGGATGCCATAAAAACGATGGGAACCAACGCCAAGAAAGAGGCGCTGGCCAACCTTGATGAATTTGAGCAGAGCATGGTCTCGCTAATGCTCAACCCATTCATTCGATTCGGTGTGAAGAAGTACAA
>NZ_JAENKS010000217.1:0-405 GCF_016598975.1 Campylobacter sp. 2018MI34 | reverse complement strand
CCCTGGACACGTGATGGCAAAGTGCGAGCTGAGCAGGTCAGCATTACGCCACAGGTGTCAGGTAGCATTAGCGAACTCTATATAAAAGATAACCAGTTTGTGAATAAAGGCGATGTCCTTTTTATTATCGACAAGACACCATTTCACATTGCTGAACTGAATGCGCATGCGCAACTTGCAAAAGCGCAGTCTGACCTGGCGAAAGCCAATAACGAAGCCAACCGCCGCCGTCATTTATCGCAAAATTACATCTCAGCCGAGGATCTGGATACCGCAAATCTCAACGTGAAAGCCATGCAGGCGAGTGTTGAAGCAGCAGAGGCCAGTCTGCGTCAGGCACAGTGGCAATTGACGCAAACGGTGGTCAAAGCCCCCGTAGCGGGCTGGGTCACCAATCTTTCAACC
>NZ_JAENKS010000216.1:0-406 GCF_016598975.1 Campylobacter sp. 2018MI34 | reverse complement strand
ATACGTTGCGTCATAATGTTATCCTCAGATAGCGTAAACACTCCGGGCGGGAATAAAATGAATGTCACATACACAACGTAGGCCATAGTTTCATATACGTGGCATATGTCAAGGTGCCGTCACATAAAAGAACTGAGCCTGTTTGTCGTATCGCTTGACGGGGAAAGAGAGCATTTCCTGAGTGATTAGCTTCTGTGTTGTGTCACTTTGTAGACGGCATCATTTTCACGCTTTCCAACACCAATGACAGTTACCGTGATAATTTCATCTTCGACGCTGTACACCAGTCTGTATCCTGCACCACGCAGCTTAATTTTGTACTGATCCTTTCTTCCATGTAATTGAGAAGCCGGAACCCGAGGGTTTTCAAGCCGTTCCCGTAACTTTTTTTTAAACTGTTCCTGTA
>NZ_JAENKS010000215.1:0-407 GCF_016598975.1 Campylobacter sp. 2018MI34 | reverse complement strand
GTTCCTGCGGGTTTTTGCCTGTCACAACGTATTTGGTCTCTTTAATGTGCAGAATGGCTGATTTCGCCTGGTACTTAGGACGAGCCATCTGGTCATTCAGCGTAGGGACCGGTTGCGGGGATTCACGCTTGGCATAACGCGCGGCGTTTTTACCGATCTGACGATAGGTTTCCAGCGTCAGAAGCGGTGCCTGAGGGAACAGCTCCAGGTTTGAAAGCGGCGGTAACCCCTGCTGGTGGATAACCGTCGTGCCTTTTGACTGGATACCGATAGAGATCCCGGAACCGCTCAGACGGTTACCCTCAACGGCAACAAAAGCCACATCGGAGGATTTAAAGCAGCGGATAACGCGCGCTTTAATGCCTTCTTCTTCAATACCGGCAATCACTTCGCGCAAGATATTCTTA
>NZ_JAENKS010000214.1:0-407 GCF_016598975.1 Campylobacter sp. 2018MI34 | reverse complement strand
CCATTTATACCCTGAACGTACTCACCCGGTTTAGCGCGAGCAACCAGCTTTTGCCCGGCCATTTTTGCTACTTCATCTGGCGGAATATTATTGCTCTCTGCCACTTGCTGATAGCTGGCGTTGCGCGCTTTATTAATCTCACTCACCAGTGCCTGCGTTTCGGCATCGGTTTGCAATGCAACCAGATAGCCATTGAGCGTTTCTCCTACTCGACCCTGAGTTCTGGCTTCATTCAGGGTCAATGCCCACGCATTGCTACTGAGTAAACTCAGAACGACCAGCGCCACTGCAAACTGTTTTCTCATCATGACCTCAGAACAAATCGCTGCGCGATTTCAATAAGCTTTCGACGTCTTTATCAACTTTGATATGGATCTCATGCTCGATTTTGACGTTCATATTAATAG
>NZ_JAENKS010000021.1:0-24803 GCF_016598975.1 Campylobacter sp. 2018MI34 | reverse complement strand
GTATCTTCATAACCTGCATATATACCATATATTCCACTATCTTTTAAAGTAGAATAACCTATAATAGTTCCTTTAGTATGTCCTTTACTTTCTTCATTTAAAGATAGTTCAACATTCTGTGAAGAAGCATAAGGAAGTATAAATAAAGAGTGTTCTTTAATTGTTTTATTAAAATCTCTATTTGAAGTATTTAGAGCAAAACTTTGCATAGAATTATCCATAATGCTATCAATAAAAGTTGATCTTCTCATCATGGTAGAAATTAGACTTTTAAAAGTTGCTTCTAAGATAGAAGGATTAAGGTTAAAATCTGTAGTAGGTTTTGTAATTGGGTCAGTATTTGTATTGTCTATATTATTTAATTCATCTTCATCTATACCACCTCCAGCAACAAAAATAATAGTCTCAAATTCTCCATAGCTATAGTTTCCTATAGCATAAGAATAAAAATTCAAAAAAGAAATTGCAACTAAAGAAAAAATTAGTTTTTTTGAAGATGTATAAGAATGATTTTTAATCCATTTTATCAATGAATATTTTTTACATAGACTAAATTCTTGCTGACCCATTTATAACTCCTTATATTTATTTTGATTTTATTTAAAAAGTAATAAAATATCGGCTTTAATGATAAAATATTTTATATTAATATTTATTTAATTATTGTTTATATATTAATTTTTTGTTTATATTATGATTTAAGAATTTAATATTAAAAATAGGATATTATATAGTGTTTATTTTATTATTATTTTGGAATATATTAAAATTTTATTTATAATTTTAAAAAGTATTTAAATAATTTAAATACTTTTAGTATATTCTTAAAACAATCTTTAAAATTTCTTTTGCTTATTTAATTTGTTTGTAAGTAGTCTTTTAAATGATAAAATAAAATAAATCAAAGCTATAATTAAAGCACTCCATTCCCAAAACATAGGAACTTTAGGACTTAAAAAATAATGATAACTTGCTAAAAGAAAACACAAATAACTTAATTTTCTTATTTTTTCTATCTTTTTTAAAAAACTAAAGGAACTTAAAAACATTAAAACAAGCAATACAAAAGCTATAAAACCACTTGCTTCTAATAAACGCTTTGAAATATCATCAAAAAGTCTTAAAAATTGCATATTTCTATCAAAAATAAAATAGTTTAAAAAATGAACAATCGCCCAAAAAACAGAAAAAAAACCAAATAATTTTGGATAATCTTTTGTATTTTTTAATCTAATTAAAGAAAACAAAAGACTTAAATTTAAAAATATTAAAGAAAAAATACCTGTATAAAAATAGGTTTCTTTAACAAAGTCAAAAGAATTTAAAATATTGTAAAAGCCATAAATCACACTTATAGAAAAAAGCGTATAAATTATAAAATTATAAACTAGCATTAAAAATTCTTTTTTAAATCCATATTTGCATAAAGGCTTGCCACTTCTTTTTCATAACCATTAAACATTAAAGTCGGTTTGGTAAAAAATTCTCCTAGAGCTCTTTCATTGGCTTGTGACCATCTTGGATGAGAAACATTAGGGTTGACATTAGCATAAAAACCATATTCATTAGGAGCATATTCCTGCCAAGTTGTCTTTGGTTCATTTTCAACGAATTCAATTTTTACTATGGATTTGATACTTTTAAAACCATATTTCCAAGGAACCACAAGACGCAGAGGAGCTCCATTTTGTCCGAGTAATGGCTTTTTATACATTCCCACTGCTAAAATAGTAAGTGGATGCATAGCCTCATCCATTCTTAAAGCTTCTGTATAAGGATATTTGATAGTAGGAAATAAAGCGTTTTGATCAGGAAATTTTTCCTTATCAAAAAGAGTTGTAAATTTAACATATTTTGCCTTGCTTGTAGGTTTTGCTTTTTCAATCAAATAACGCAACTCAAATCCTATCCAAGGAACAACCATAGACCAAGTTTCTACACAGCGAAAACGATAAATTCTTTCTTCTAAAGGAAATTTTAAAATATCCTCCATTGTTAATTTTAAAGGTTTTTCTATCTCCCCGCTTAATGAAATCTCCCAGTTTTTTACATCAAAATTCTTAGCATACTCTACTGCCTTTTTTTTATTGGTAGAAAATTCATAAAAATTTACATAATTGGTTGCAAGTTCTTCGTCTGTAATGCTTAATTTTTGTGCATTTTTATCGCTACTAAATTCAAGAGCTAAAAGTTTAGAGTTAATCAAACTTGAACTTAACATAGCTCCTACTCCTAGTTTTAAAAATTGTCTTCTTTTTTTATAAAGTACTTCTGGTGTTATAAACATAATTTTTCCTTATTAATAATTTTTACAATAATAACAAGACAAAATAAACCTTATTTAAATAAAGATTAAAAATATTAAATATTTTTATAATTTTTAAAAAATAAATTAAAAAGTTATCAATAATATTTGATTGTTAAATTCTATAAAGTTTGTATTATTTAAGATTATTAAATCTAAACGCTTATATAAATTATATTTTATTCTTTATGTAAAAGCTAGATTGCAATAGAATTTGTTTTAAAGTTGTAAAATGACTTTTTAGTTAAAATTTTAAAATATTTTAGTTTTAATTATTTTTTAACTCAAAAAGTATTTTTTCGCATATTGATCTTGGATTAGATGACTTATATATAGGACGTCCTATCACCATAAAATCACTTTTATATTCTTTAGCCATTTTAATATCTGCTACTCTTTTTTGGTCATTGTTTGATTCCTTAAAAGGACGAATACCTGGCGTTAAAGTTAAGAAATTTGATGAAGTATTTTCTTTGATAATTTTACTTTCAAAAACAGAACAAACCATACCATCAAGCCCAACTTCATAAGAAAGTTTAGAAAAATTAATTACAGCTTCATTGATGCTTTGTTTATAAATGCTAAAAAAATTTTCCTCATCAAAGCTAGTAAGAGCAGAAACGGCTAAAATCAAAGGGCGCTTTTTTAATTTTTCTAAACGTTTTCTAACTTCAAGCATTGCTATTTTACCGGCACTTGCATGTAAATTTATCATATTTACACCCAATTTTGAAATTTCTTCACACGCATCTGCCATAGTATTTGGTATATCGTGAATTTTAAGATCTAAAAAAATTTTAAAATTGTCAATTTTTTTAAGATCTTCTATAAATTTAAAACCATCTCTTAAATACGCTCTTAATCCTACTTTTAACCAAAGATCTAAACCTTTTAATTCTTTAGCAAGTTTAAAGCAATCTTCTTTTGTGGCTAAATCAAGTGCAACGCATAATTTCATTTTTTAGCCTTGATTAAAGAGTCTAAAACCCCATTGATAAATTTAGGGGAATTATCATTAGCTAATTCTTTGGCCAATTCTATAGCTTCATTGATAATTATAGCATCTGTAGTTTCTGTAAAAAGCAACTCATAAGCTCCAAGTCTTAAAATAGCTCTTTCTATATGACCGAGTTTATTGATTGCATTTTCTTTTAAATGAACATTAAGTGCTTCATCTAGTTTGGTTAAATTTTCACAAATTCCATTATAAAGGCTTAGGGTAAAATTCTTTTGCTCATTGCGGATTTTTTTTTCATTTAAAAATTCATCAATAAAATTTTCATTTTTGTCATTTAATTCTAAAGCATAAAGCAAAGAAATAACGCTTTGTCTTACTTGATGTCTTGTTGCCATTTTATACCTTAAAATTGCTTGCTTAAATTTAACATTTCAATTAAAGTAATCATAGCTTCAAAACCTTTATTACCAACCTTACTTCCTGCTCTTTCGATAGCTTGTTCTATGGTATCTGTAGTTAAAACCCCAAAGCTTACAGGGATATTATGATTTAAACTTACATTTGCAATCCCTTTTGTAGTTTCAGCCGAAACATAATCAAAATGTGGAGTAGAACCTCGAATAACCGCACCTAAACAACAAATAGCGTCAAATTTATCGCTTTGTATAGCTTTTTTCAAAATAAAAGGAAGTTCAAAAGCACCTGGGACTAAAATAAGATCTAAATTTTCTTCTTCCCCTCCGTGTCTTAAAAAAGCATCTTTTGCACCCTCTACTAAACGATCTGTTATGATATGATTAAACCTTGCATTGATAATAGCAATTTTTTCATCACCTGTTAATTGTAATTTTCCTTCAATAATCTTCATTTTTTTCCTTTACTCAATAATATTTTGAATTTTTATAAGTGTTTTAATACATTCTTTAAAACGATTTATATTAAGCATATTAGGTCCATCACAAAGCGCTTGACAAGGATTGATATGCGTTTCAAAGAAAAAGCCATCTACTCCAACAGCAGCCGCAGCCCTTGCTAAAGGTTCTACAAATTCACTTTTGCCACCACTACTCCCTCCTGCGGCTCCTGGCATCTGCACACTATGTGTTGCATCAAAAATTACAGGTGCAAACTCACGCATAATGATTAAAGATCTCATATCAACAACTAAATTTCCATAACCAAAACTAGATCCCCTTTCAGCCACAAAAACACCATTTTTACTTGCTATTTCATAGCCTTCTTCTTCTATACCACGTGTTTGAAGAATTTTTTTCACACTATATTTAATATCACTTGGATTTAGAAATTGTCCTTTTTTAATATTTATTTTTGATTTTGTTTTAGCCGCTTGCACAAGTAAATCAGTTTGACGACATAAAAAAGCTGGAATTTGTAAAACATCAGCTACTTCGCTAACAATGTTTGCTTGATAACTTTCATGTATATCGGTTAATATTTTCATGCCAAATTCATTTTTAACATCTTGTAAAATTTTAAGTCCTTCATCAAGCCCAGGACCACGAAAAGAATTTATACTTGTGCGATTTGCTTTATCAAAACTTGATTTGAAATAAAACTCAAATCTATCATCATTTGAAAATTCTTGCAATTCTTTTGCTACCTTAAAAACCAAATCTTTATTTTCTATAACACAAGGACCAGCAATTAAAATCATTTTTTTCATTTTTAAGCCTTTAAATTTTTATAATTTTACTTTATTTTTCTTTGTTTTTCTTCAAATGGAAAAATAATATTTAAAACAATAGCGCTTATTCCTCCTGCTACTATACCTGAAGAAAATAAAGTTTTAAGCCAAATAGGGGCAAATTGTAAAATATCAGGATTATTAGCTACTCCAAGCCCAATTCCTAAAGAAATTGCTATAATCATAATAGATCTTCTATTTAAATTTTCTTTTGAAATAATTCTTACTCCAGTGGCTGCGATTGTTCCAAACATTATCAAAGTAGCTCCACCTAAAATAGGTTCTGGAATTTGCAAAGTAATATTTGCAACTATAGGAAAAAGTCCTAAAATAATCAACATAAAAGAAACTATAAACCCCACATAACGACTTGCAACTCCAGTTAAAACGATTACACCATTATTTTGCCCAAAACAAGAATTAGGAAAAGTATTAAAAAATGCTGAAATAAAAGAATTAAGTCCATTAGCTAATACTCCACCTTTTAATCTTTTGGTATAGAGTTCTCCTTTTACAGGCTGATTTGAAACTTCACTTGTAGCACTAATATCTCCTATAGTTTCAAGAGAAGTTACTATAAAAATTAAAATTAAAGGTAAAATTAAATTGTAATCAATGCTTAAACCATAGTGCATAGGACTTGGAAAAAATAAAATAGGCAAATTATTATTAAAATTAAAATGAAAATTTTCAAAATTCATAGCAACTAAAAGCCCTATAATAATAGAAATAAACAAAGATGAAATTCTAATAATGGCATTATTAAAACGATTTAAAATTATAATGCTTATAATTACAATTCCAGCTAATAATAAATTTTTAAAAGAACCGAATTCTCCACTTGTTTTAGCACTAAATCCACCCCCTGCACTTACAAGTCCTACATTAATCAAACTAAGCCCTATAATCATTACAACAATTCCAGAAACTAAAGGAGAAATAATTTTTCTAATAAAAGGTAAAAATTGAGAAATAATCATTTCTGTAGTAGAACAAAGCATTAAAGTTCCAAAAATAGCTCCAAGCATTGCCTCTTGTGATAAGCCATTATTTTTTAAAGTAAGTCCTCCTAAAATTATAGGTGAAACGAAATTAAAACTTGTTCCTTGTATGGACAAAAGTCCGCTTCCAATGGGTCCCCAAGTTTTAATCTGAAGCAAAGATGCAATACCAGAAGCAAATAAAGACATACATATAATTCTTGCCGTATTTTCTTCATCTATACCTAAACCTTTGCAAATAAGCAAAGCAGGTGTGATTACAGCCACAAACATAGCCATTAAATGTACTAAAGCAGCAAAACACGCCTTAAAAAATGGAGGTCTATCTTCTAGTTCATAAATCAAATCTGTCCTATTTTTCATTTTTCTTACCTCGAACTAAAATAATTCCACCTAAAATAATGCCTAGTATTCCGATAAATACCATAAAACTAGGAAAATCATCTCCTAACATAACACCTAAAATCAAGGTAAAAACTACATCCATATAACTTACTCCAGCAACAACACCTGCTTTTTTGGCTACTCCATAAGCTTTTGTAATATGAATTTGATATAAAGTTCCCAAGCTTCCCATGATAAGTATAATAATCCAAGCTTTAAAACTAGGCATTATAAAAGGCGCTATAAGAAAATCAAGTTCTTTTGTAAAATAAAAAGAACCTATACACATAGAAATTAAAGGTAATAAAGAACCAAGAAATATAAATGAAGCAGCAATTTGTTCAGTCAAATAATATTTTCTTAATTCTCTTACACTTGTTAAAGCAATAGCTGCTAATAATCCACTTAAAATTCCTATAATACAATTTTTTAAATCAAAACCTGAATGATTTGAAAAATCTGCCCAAGGTTGCATAATACAAAGAACACCTAAAAAGGCAATTAAAATTCCAAACCAACCTTTTAAACCTACATTTTCTTTGAAAAGAAAAAAAGCAATTAAAGTTACAAAAATTGGAGCTGTTTTTTGAAAAGCAAATGCACCACCTAAAGTAATATGCGAAACATTATAAAAAAACATATAAAGGGCTAAAGTACCTATAATTCCTCTAAAAATTAAAAGCCCTAACTTTCCACCTTCTTTATGAATTTTTGTTTTTTTAAGCATATAAATAATAAAAAAAGTTCCTATAATATTTCTAAAAAACATAATTTCTATAGAAGAAAGTTCATTGCTTAAAATTTTTGCACATGCGCCCATTAAAGCAAAATCAAGACAAGCTAGCATCATAAAATAAATACCTAGATTATGCTTGATAATTTTTAACACAAATATTCCTTAATTTTTGAATAAATGCGTATTTTAATCTTTTTTTGCTTAAATTTTAAGGCAAAGTTTATATAATTTTAAAATTTTAAAAATAAAAATAATAGGAAAAAAATGCAAAGCATTATACTTGTAGGTAAGCCAAATGTTGGAAAATCAAGTCTTTTTAATAGAATGGCAAGGCAAAGAATAGCTATTACAAGTGAAATTTCTGGCACAACAAGAGATACAAATAAAATAGAAGTTCAAATTAATTCTAAAAAAGCTTTACTTGTTGATAGTGGAGGATTAGATGAAAGTGATGAACTTTTTAAAAATGTTAAAAAAAATACTTTAAAAACAGCAAAAGAAAGTGATATCATTCTTTATATGGTAGATGGGAAATTAGCCCCTGATGATGAAGATAGACAATTTTTTTACTCTTTAAAAAAATTAAACAAACCTATAGCTTTACTCATTAACAAAATTGACAACAAAAAAGACGAAGAAAGATCGTGGGAATTTATCAATTTTGGAATAAAAGAAATTTTTAATCTCTCAGTAACACACAATATAGGTTTAGATGAACTTTATGATTGGCTTGAAAAGTATCTAGAAAATGAACATTTCTTAATAGAAGATCAAGAAGAAAATTTAGAGGATTTTTTAAAACATTATGATGCAAAAAAAGAGATTGAATTTAAAGAAATTGATACAAATCATATAAGAGTAGGCATTGTAGGACGTGTAAATGTTGGAAAATCAAGCCTTTTAAATGCTTTAGTAAAACAAGAACGTAGTGTAGTAAGCGATATAGCTGGAACAACCATTGATCCTGTAAATGAAAGTATTTTTTACAAGGATAAAACCATAGAATTTGTTGATACAGCTGGTATTAGAAAACGCGGAAAAATTCAAGGACTTGAACGTTTTGCTTTAAATCGCACTGAAAAAATGTTACAAAATTCTCAAATAGCACTTTTAATTTTAGATGCTAGTGAAGGCTTTAACGAACTTGATGAAAGAATTGCAGGACTTATCTCAAAACATTATTTAGGTGTAATAATTGTATTAAACAAATGGGATAAAAGCGAACTTGATTTTGATAAAACAATCAAAGAATTACGTCTTGATCGTTTTAAATTTTTAACTCATGCACCTATTATTAGTGTTTCAGCCTTAAGTGGAAAAAGAGTTCATGTATTATTAGATAAAATTTTAGAAGTCTTTGAACATTTCATACAAAAAATTCCAACTTCAAAACTAAATGCTTTAATAGAAAATGCTACAAAAGCTCATCCTTTACCTCACGATTATGGCAAACTTGTTAAAATTTATTATGCGGTACAATATGATTTAGCGCCTCCTAAAATCGCTTTAATAATGAATCGTCCAAAAGCTTTGCATTTTAGCTATAAACGCTATTTGCAAAATAAAATCAGACAAGAATTTAATTTTGAAGGTGTACCTTTAATCATTGCTTCACGCAAAAAAGGAACTAAAGAAAACAATGAGGAATGAAAACATTGTTTTTATAGGTTTTATGGGAAGTGGAAAAAGCTCTCTTGCAAGAGCCCTATCTCAAAAAACAAATAGAGTTTTTCTTGATAGTGATTCTTTGATAGAAATGAAATTTCAAAAAAGCATTAGTGAAATTTTTAAAATTTTTGGTGAAGAATTTTTTAGAAAAGAAGAACAAAAATTAGCTTATTTATTTAGTATGACTAATAAAGCCATAATATCTACAGGTGGCGGATTTATCCATGTTTCAGATTTTAAAAGCTTAGGATTTTGTATTTATTTAAGAGCTGAATTTGACTTTTTAAATAAACAACTAAGCTTAGAAGAAAAAAATAAAAGACCTTTATTTTGCAATGAATTTAAAGCAAAAAAATTATATAATAAACGCATTAAAGATTATGAAAAAAAAGCAGATTTAATAATAGATATAGAAAATAAGAATATTGAAGAACTTTTAGAAGAAATAACAAAGAGGATTTAATGAGAATTTTAAGTGGAATTCAACCAAGTGGAGATTTACATATTGGTAATTATTTTGGAGCTATCAAACAAATGATTGAGGCACAAAATGATAATGAAATGCTTATATTTATAGCAAATTATCACGCAATGACCTCAAATCAAAAAGGTGAGATTTTAGAACAAAATATATTAAAAGCTGCTGCTGCATTTTTAAGTCTTGGTATAGATCCTAATAAAAGCATTTTTTGGCTCCAAAGTGATGTAAAAGAAGTGTTAGAGCTTTACTGGATTTTATCTCAATTTACCCCTATGGGACTTTTAGAAAGAGCTCATAGTTATAAAGATAAAATTGCCAAAGGAATTAATGCATCGCACGGACTTTTTTCTTACCCTGTATTAATGGCAGCTGATATTTTACTTTTTGATGCACAAATTGTTCCTGTTGGAAAAGATCAAATTCAGCATATTGAAATTGCTAGAGATATTGCTTTAAAAATAAATAATGAATGGGGAGAAATTTTTACTTTACCTAAAGCAAAAATTGATGATAATGTCTCTGTTGTAACTGGAACAGATGGATCAAAAATGAGTAAATCTTATCAAAACACTATAGATATTTTTAGCGATGAAAAAACTTTAAAAAAACAAATTGCATCTATTGTTACAGATAGTACAGATTTAAAAGATCCTAAAGACTGGAGAAAATGCAATGTATTTAATATTGCAAAATTATTTTTAGATAATAAGGGGCAAGAGGATTTAAAAACAAGGTATGAAAAAGGTGGCGAAGGTTATGGACATTTTAAAATGTATCTTAATGATTTAATTCTTGATCATTTTAAAGAAGCAAGAGAAAGATATCATAATTTCTTATCTCACCCAGAAGAAATTAAAGAATGTCTGCAAATAGGTGCAAAAAAAGCAAAAAATATAGCCTTACAAAAAATACAAAAAATTTATGAAAAAATAGGACTTTAAGGATACATTATGTTGGATTTAAAATATTTACAAAATAATTTTGAAGAAGTGGCAAAAAGTTTAAAAAATAAAAAAGTTGATGAAGCTTTGTTAAAAAAACTAAGTGATCTTTTTTTAAATTTGAAAAAAGAAAAAGCAAATTTAGAAGAATTACAAGCTTTTCAAAATAAATTTAGTAAAGAATTAAGCACTACTCAAGATAAAGAAAGTCTTAGAAAACAACTTAGCGAAAACAAGGAAAAAATTGCAATCCAAAGCAAAAAAGTTGATGAAATACTTGAAAATTTAGAAACAATAGCACATTCTATCCCAAATATTCCTGACAAATGTGTTCCGCTTGGAGAAGATGAAAATGATAATGTCGAACTTAAAAAAGTTCTAACTCCACCTTCTTTTGATTTTACCCCTAAAGAACATTTTGAACTTGGAGAAAAGCTTAATTGGCTTGACTTTGTAAGAGGAGTAAAAATTTCTCAAAGTCGCTTTTGTATCCTTAAAAATGAAGGTGCATTGTTAAATCGTGCCTTAATTAATTATATGATAGATTTTAATATAAAACGTGGTTTTAATCTTATCAATGTTCCTTTTTTAGTTAATTCAAAAACAATGTTTGGTACAGGACAGCTTCCAAAATTTAAAGATGATATGTATAAAGTAGAGGATGAGGATCTATATCTTATATCTACTTCAGAAATTCCTGTAACAAATTTTTATTCTGATGAAATTTTAAGTAGTGAAAATTTACCTATAAAGATGACTTGCTATAGTGCTTGTTTTAGGAAGGAAGCAGGAAGTGCTGGACGTGATACAAGAGGTATTATTCGCCAACATCAATTTGAAAAAGTAGAGCTTGTAAGCATTACAAAGCCAGATCAAAGTGATAGTGTTTTTGAAGAAATGCTAAATTGTGCAAGTGATTTATTAAGCTCACTTGGTCTTGCTCATCGCCATTTAATGCTTTGTACAGGAGATCTTGGTTTTAGTGCAGCCAAAACAGTAGATTTAGAAGTGTGGCTTCCAGGACAAAATAAATATAGAGAAATAAGTTCTGTTTCAAATTGTCAAGATTTCCAAGCAAGAAGAGCTAAAATTCGCTATAAAAATGACAAAGGGAAAAATGAATTTGTTCATACTTTAAATGGTTCTTCTTTAGCTGTTGGCAGAACGCTTGTTGCCATTATGGAAAATTATCAAGATGATAAAGGCAATATCCATATTCCTGACGTTCTTAGAAAATATTTTTAAGAGTAGTAAATGGCAGAAGAAAAAATTGAACAAGAAGATAATCTTTCTAAAGAAAGACTTGATGAAAGTTTAGAAGAATTTAAAGGACAAGAAGGTGAAGCTCCACAAGATGAAGAATTAACCACTTTACCAGAAGAGCTTTCAAATGAAGAAGAAAGTTTTTTCTTTAAAAGAGAATCCGCCCCCAAAGAAGAGCAAGAAGAATCTTTAAAACAAACTGAATCTAAAGAATTAGCTTGGTATAAAGATAAAAAATTTTTATCTTTGATAGCTGGATCAGCACTTATAATCTGCTCTTTGGTTTTTACATTATTTTATCTAAGTTTTAGTAGCAATAATATCAAAGCTGATATCATCGCTACAACACCAAAAGAAGTAGCTAAAAACGAAAATCAAGACGAATCTTATCAGTATGATATTGCAAAAATTGATACCATGATAAAAAAGGCTAATGCTTTGTATTTAAAAGGAGATATTGAACAAGCCTTAAAAGCCTATGAGCAAATTGCAATCTATAATGAATCACTTTCTAGTTATAATTTAGGGGTTTCTCAAATGAATGAAAATCAATTTGAAGAAGCATTGCAAAATTTTAAAAAAGCTATTAATAATGGCGAAAATCAAACTGTTTCAGCCATCAATGCCGCTGTTTGTGCACTCAAACTAAATGATAGAGAAAGATTTAAATATTATATTGATTTAGCTCAAGTTTATTTGCCAAAAGAAGGAAATTCTAAACTTTATGACTACTACTTAGCTCTTATTAATTTTTATAAAGGATATTATCCAGAAGCTTTACAAATGTTTCAAAAAACATCAGTCGAGCCTTACGCTGATTTTGCAAAGTATCTTTCAGCTAAAATTTATAGTAAAATGGATTTAAATTCAAAAGCAATATCTTATCTAAAAGAACAAAATAGCTTTGAATCAAGTTTATCTTTAGGACTTTTATATGCACGCATTGGAGAATACCAAAATGCTAAAAATGCTTTAAATACTGCCTTAAAAATAGAAAGAGACTTTAATAAAAGTTTAGCTGCTATTACTTTAGTAGATTTGAAAACAGGACAATATCAAGAAATGCTAACACGTCTTAATAATGCTTATAAAGACAAAGAAGATAAATATCATATTTTGGATATTTATAAAATTAAAGTAAATTTAAATAAAGATCTTTTTGACATTCAAATGGCACAAGAAAATTTTTCTAGAAATTTCTTTAAACAACCAAAAGAACAATTTGATTTACTTTTTTATTATGCACCTTATCAAGTTTTTGATAGCAAGCAATCTTCTCTTTATATCAAAAAAGCTAATATTACTTATTTTATTGATGATAGCGTTGATACTAGTTTTTATTTAAAAACAGGGAGAGCTTTATCTTCGACAAATGTTAAAATAGCAAATATAGTAAATCTTGCTCTAAATCAAAAACTAAAACAGGCAAATAAAGGTTTTCAAGATTTAATTAAAGAATATCCAGAACATAGCATTTTGCATTATAATCTTGCTCTAACTTATGCTCAACTTAAAAATTATGATTTAGCCTACAAACATTTTTCAAGCTCTTATCATTTAAATCCAAAAAATTATCTAGCTGGTGCATTTGCTATGTTTTGTGCTAAAATTAGTGGCATAGATACAACAAAATTTTATAATGAAGTTCAAGACAATCTTTCTATTGATACAAACTCATCTTCAGCCTTATATAAAAATTTATTCTTTTTAGCTAATGAAGATTATACTTCAATATTGCCTTATTTAGATGAAACTAAACAAGATAATCATCCTTTAAATCTTATTTTTGAAGCCATTGCCTTTAAAAATAATAATCTTAATAATCAAGCAAATATAAAAATAGCACAACTTAAGTCTGAGCTTCCTAACGATGTTTTAACTAATATTTTGTATTTTAACTCTTTAAATACTAATCAAAATATTAAAGACTATGCACAAAACGCTCAAATATATTTTCAAAATGCAAAACTAGATTATAAAAGTATATTTGGAGGAGCAATAATAACAAGAGAAAAATACACTTCTTTAATGCAAATTGCTGGACTTTTAAATTTAGAACGTAAAAAATTTAAAGATCTACTCAACGTTTCTAATATAAATGATGAAGGACTAATTCAAACTTTAGCTTATATTGACATATTTTCGCTTCATTTTGAAGAAGCATATGCTTTATATAATACACTAATTGATAATTATAAAGCCAATGATTCTCATACGCTTTTTTTAGCTTCTGTTGCTGCCATAGGCTCAAATAATCCAAATTCTGCCATTGCTCTTTTACAACTTGCAAAACTAAGCGATAATAATAACAAAGAAAGTAAAGCTGCTTTAGGACTTTTATATCAACAAGTTCAAAACTATGAACCAGCTTTATTACAATACAAAGATCTACCAGATAATTTTAAAAGTGAATTTTTTACTTTTGAAATAAAAGAATAATTTCTATATGAAATAAGAAGTGGCTCCGGATGTAGGATTCGAACCTACGACCAAGCGGTTAACAGCCGCCTACTCTACCGCTGAGCTAATCCGGAATAAATTAAAAATGTGATTATATTAAAAAAAATAAATAAAGTCAAGTAAATTTAAATTAAAAATCACAGAATTTAAAAAAATATAATTATCCTTGAAAAAATATTAAATTTATACTTAAAAAATCAACCTAAGAAGATAAATTAAAAATTATTTTTGAATTAAAATAAACCAATAGCTTTACAAAAAATATCCAAAAATATGCAACTATTTAAATAATTTTGGAAAAAATTCTAAACATTAGACCTTAAACTTATAAAAATTTTTATCTTTCTTTAATGAATCCCTAAAGTGCTTTTAACTTCTAAAAAGTTAGATTTTTTAATTAAAATAAACTTATGTTATCTTAGTTTATAAAACCATTCCCATAAAACACTATATAATCATAAACTTTTTTATATATAAAAAAATAGTAAAAACTATCCATAGCTTTAAAATTTAGAAGACAATTGTGTATATAACTTTAAATAATATTTCAAACTAGTTTAATTTATGATTTTAATAAACTTAAAATACTTAAAGATAGTTTATAAAATTATAATTTAAATCTAAAAAATAAAAATAGTAGTAAAAAATAAAATCATTAATAAATTACTATAAATGTATTAATATTTTAACAACTAAAAAGTTTATTTACTACACTAAAAATTATTATTTATTTAAAACTACTTATCTACTTTATAAAAAATAACTCCCCCTAGAGTATAAATTTTAACTAAACCTTTTTTAACCAAATCTTGCAGTATTTTTTGAGTATTAAAACTTAAAAGAGTATTAACATCAACTTCGCTTTGCGCTCTTAATTCTAGCATTTTCAAAAGCTCATCTGTGCTAAATTCCATATTTTGTTTTTTCTCATTTCTTCTTGCAATAAATACTGGAATATTCTCTATAAAAAGACTTAAATCTAAAAGTTTTTCTTCACTTACCCCTTTAACAGGATAAGAAGGGGGTCTATCTATAGTGCTTATATCTACTCTTGTAGGATTTATTTTTTGCAAAACTTCATTTAAAGCCTTAAATTCTTTTTCATTGTCATTAATACCTTTAACAACTAGAATTTCAATAATAAGTTCACCCTTAAAAATTTTTGAAAAAGTTATCATTTTTTCTATCATTAAATGAAGATCAATTTCTTTTAAGGGTTTATTGATACGCAAAAAACTTTCTTTAATTACACTATCAAGGCTTAATTTTACCATATCTAAATCAAGCAAAGCATTAAATTGCATCTCATTTAAAACAGCAGTTCCATTGCTTAAAATAAGAATTTTTTTATCTAGTTTCAACTCTCTTAAAGCAGTAATCAATTCTTTTAAATTTGGATATAAACTAGGCTCTCCATTGGCTGTTAAAGTAAGAACGTCAAAAGGTATTTTTTTGGCTAAAAAAAATTGTAATTGCTCAATGATATCTTTAACGCCAACTATATAATCCATTTTGGCAATGGCTTTAGCTTGTTTAAGTTCGCAATACACGCAATCAAAATTGCATTGTTTTAAAGCAGGACTTAAATCAATGCCTAAAGAAAAACCAAAACGCCTTGAATTTATAGGACCAAAAATTATGTTCATTTGCTTGATAATTCTTTTACAAGATTGATAAAATATTTAGCATTTTCAACAGGAATATCAGGTAAAATTCCATGTCCTAAGTTAAAAATATGCGCTCTTTTATTCATAATATTTAAAATATTATGCACACTTTCTTTTATAGCTTTTTTATCATAAAGTCTGCAAGGTTCCATATTACCCTGTAAAGTATAAGCAGGACTTAAAAGATCTTTTGCCATCTCTAAAGGAGTGCTCCAATCTACTCCAAAAACATCAAAATTTCCATAAATTCCATCTAAATATCCACTAATTCCTTTTGGAAATAAAATTACAGGTATATGGGGATATTTTTCTTTAATATAAGTAGCAATTTCTATCATATATTTAAAAGAAAATTCAAAAAATACATCTTTTTCTAAAGCACTTGCCCAGCTATCAAAAATTTGTACTGCATTTGCCCCAGCTTTAATTTGCTCTTCTAAATATAACTTTAAGATTTCACTTAATTTTTTAAGTAAACTATGCATTAATAAAGGATCAGTGTAAATTAATTTTTTACATTTTGCATAAGTTTTACTTCCTCTTGCTTCTATCATATAAGTTGCCAAAGTCCAAGGACTACCACAAAATCCTATTAAAGCCTTAGAAGAAGGGAGTTTTTCTCTTGTAAGAGAAATGGCATCATATACATAAGTTAATTTTTTATAAGCATTGCAATCTAACTTATCTATATCTTCTAAAGATTTTAAAGGATCGCTAAATACTGGACCTTCGCCTTTTTCAAATTTTAAATCCATACCCATTTCTAATGGAACAACTAAAATATCCGAAAAAATAATTGCTGCATCTACATCAAGAATTTCAACAGGTTGCAAACTTACTTCACTTGCTCTTTTATAATCTTTACATAAGGAAAGAAAATCTCCTGCTTCTTCTCTTACTTTCATATATTCTTTTAAATACCTTCCAGCTTGTCTCATCATCCAAACAGGGGTATAAGGTACTTCTTTTTTAAAACAAGCATCAATAAAAATCATTTATATTCCTTATTATTTTTAAAATTATAACAAATTAAAAAGTATAAATTTTTTTAAGATAATCAAGTCTTGAACTTGCATTTAAAAGAAGCAAATCCGCAAGAATAAATCTTACCATAGCATTTACTACAACACTTCCGCGAATTGCTATACAAGGATCGTGTCTTCCTTTTAAAATATACTTTATATTATTACCTTTTTTATCCATACTTTCTTGCGGAATAAATATCGATGGAGTAGGCTTAAAATGAGTTTTAATTTCGATTAAAGACCCATTTGAAATACCTCCTAAAATTCCGCCTGAATTATTGCTTAAAAATTTTTTATCTTTTAAAATATCGTTATAATTTGAACCTCGCATTAAACTTGATTTAACTCCAGCTCCTATTTCAACGGCTTTAACCCCATTAATACCCATTAAAGCGTGAGCTAATTTTGAATCAAGTTTATCATATAAAACTTCTCCTAGTCCAATAGGTGCATTTTTTACACAAGTATAAACACTAGCACCTATACTATCTTTATCCTTTTTGACATTTAAAAGTTCTTTTTTAAATTCTTCTTCATATTTTGGATCTAGGCAAAAAATTTCACTTTTTTTGCAAAAATTAAAATCTATATTTTTAAAATCTATACTTTTAGTTCCTATACTACAAATTCCACTAAAAACTTCTATATTAAATTCTTTTAAAAGCATCGCAGCAATAGCTCCTGCTATAACTTTATTGATACTTTCTCTAGCGCTTGATCTTCCTCCGCCTCTATAATCATTAATACCATATTTATAAAAATAAGTAAAATCAGCGTGAGATAATCTAAAAATATCTTTTAAGTTTTCATAATCTTTTGATCTTGCATCTTTATTAAAAACAACTGCAGATATAGGAGTTCCTGTTGTATAGCCTTGAAAAACTCCGCTTAAAATTTCTACCTCATCTTTTTCTTTTCTAGGACTTGAAAATTTATTTTTACCAGGTTTTCTAAGTTTAAGCTCATTTTGTAAAAATTTCTCATCAAATTTTACCCCTGCAGGCATTCCATCTACAACACAACCTAAAGCTTTACCGTGTGATTCTCCAAAGCTTGTAAATTTTAATCTTGTGCCAAAGGTATTCATAAAATTCCTAATTTCTCAAGAGCAATTTTAGCTGCAAGTTGCTGAGCTTCCTTTTTACTGCTTGCAATAGATCTTGCATATTCAATTCCTTCTAATTTTAAAACGATTTCAAATTGTTTTTGATGATCGGGTCCAAAAGCCCTTAGAGTTTCATAATCTGGAGTTTGACCTAATTTTGCTTGAGTAATTTCTTGTAATTTTGTTTTATAATCTTTTATGAGATTTTTTGCATCTATGTTAGGATAATTCTCTTCAATCAAAGCTAAAGCTACTTTTTTTGCTTCTAAAAAACCAGATTCTAAATGTATTGCTCCAATAATTGCCTCTAAGGCATCTGAAAGTATAGATGGTTTAGCTCTACCATTATTATTTTCTTCAGCAATGGACATAAAAATAAAATTTCCAAGTTCAAGACTTTTAGCAATTTTTGCAAATGATTTTTCATTTACCAAAGCTGCTCTTAATTTAGATAAATCTCCCTCTGCATCATTTTTAAATTTATGAAATAAAAATTCACCCACAACCAAATCAAGAACAGCATCGCCCAAAAATTCCAATCTCTCATTACTAAAAGGCTTTTTAAAACTTTTATGCGTTAAAGCTTCAATGAGCAATTTTTGATTTTTAAATTTATATTTTAGTCTTTGTTCAAGCAATTCAATTTTTTCCATTTTGTTCCTTTTGCAAATTTAAAGCAGCCTCTTTTGCTAATTTATCACATTTTTCATTTTCTATATGTCCATTATGCGCTTTAACCCAAAAAGCTTTGATTTTATGATTTTTTGAAAATTTTAAATATTCTTTCCATAAATTTACATTTTTTTTATTTTTAAAATCTTTTTTAATCCAAACATCAAGCCACTCATTAATACTTCTTACCATTAAATTAGAATCTGTATAAAGCTCTATTTCACAGGGTTCTTTTAAGGCTTTTAAAGCTTCTATAATAGCTAAAAGTTCCATTTGATTATTAGTTGTATTTTCTTTTGCTCCAAAACCTATTTTTTCGTATTCTTTATAGTGTAAGATATAAGCCCAGCCTCCAAAACCTGGATTATTAAGACAGGATCCATCTGTATAAATCTTAATTTGTTTCATCAAGCTTAACCTCATAAAGAATTTTACATTTATTAAAACCGTAACATATCGGACAATGATAAAAAAATAAAGGCATAGCATTTTTACATTCTAAACACACATAAGAAAACACCATTTTCACTTTAAAATCATTATCATTTAAAATCTTAAACATTCTAAAATTTTGATTTTTTAAAAAAAATTTTTCTTCTTTTGGTAATAAATTTAAAGCGTAAAAAAATTCTTTATATTCTTGTTTGTCAATTTTTACTATTTTTTTATCCCTATAAATTAAATCAATAATATCAAAAAGATTTTGATCTTTTATGATTTGATAATTTTCAAAAATAAGTCTTTGAAGCATTATATTATCTTTAATATCAAGATTTAAAATAAGTTCTATCTTGCTTTTTTGGTCTATATCTTGTTCTTTTATCATAAGAGCTTTTATAAATTCTTTCTCTTCTTTCACTTCTTCATCAAGTTCTAAAAGACATTCTAATGTATCCAAAACTTCTTTATAAGATCTCAATCTTAAATAAACAATTTTTAAAAGTTTTAAAGCTTTTTCATTCCTTGGTCTGATTTTTAAAGCATTAAGTAAAACTTCTTTAGATCTTTCTAAAAACCCTGCCTTAAAATATACCTCAGCCAAAGATATAAAAATATCTTCTTGTTCTTTTTTATCTTTTACTTTTTCTAGGGCAATTAAATAAATTTGTATCGCTTTTTCAAATTCCCCGCTTCTTGTAAAAATAGATGCCAAAAAAATGAGATTAGCTAAGCTTAAATTTGGATCTTTTAGTAAATCTTTATGGACATTATTAAGTTCAAATTTTTTAATAAATTTTTCTAATTTCTCTTCTTCATCTTTATAGGCAAAAAATCTCCAAAAATAATTAAGCAAGGCTATAATAAAGATTAAAATCGTAATAAAAATTAATCCCACCAAAGGATCTCTATAATCTAAAAAAAACAAATCCATACTAAAACTTTAATTTTTATATCTATTATAGCTAAATCTTTGTATAATTTTATCAAGGTTTAAAAAATGATTGATAAAGCAAGTATAGAAAATTTAAGTCAAAGAATAGATATTGTTGATATTATTTCTCATTTTATCGAAGTAAAAAAACAAGGTTCAAGTTATATTTGCGTTTGTCCTTTTCATAATGATAAAAATCCTTCTATGCACATTAACTCTCAAAAAGGTTTTTATCATTGTTTTTCTTGTAAAGCGGGCGGAGATGTTTTTAAATTCGTTATGGATTATGAAAAAATAAGCTTTAAAGAAGCTGTTGAAAAAGTAGCCACTTTAAGTAATTTTACTTTAACCTATACAAAAGAAAAAAAAGAACAAAAAGACCTAAAGTACATTTTACCTTTGCTTAATGCTTTTTATAAAGAAAACTTACCTAAACATAAAGAAATTCTAAGTTATCTTTACTCAAGAAAATTAAATGATCAAGATATAAAAAAATTTGAATTAGGTTTTGCACCTAAATCAGAAGAAACTTTAAGACTTTTGACAAACGAAAATATTAATTTTCAAGATGCTTTAGAAGTTGGAGCTATTAAAAATCAAGATAAAGAATTCTATGCTAGCTTTATCCAAAGAATAACTTTTCCTATATATGATCACAAAAATATATTAGTAGGTTTTGGCGGACGCACATTAAATACTTCAAATCTAGCAAAATACGTCAATTCACCTCAAAATAAACTATTTGACAAATCTAGAATTTTCTATGCTTTTAATATTGCAAAAGATTATATAGCTCAAAAAAAAGAAATAATTATTTGTGAAGGTTATATGGATGCTATTGCCTTTCATAAAGCAGGATTAAATAATGCTGTAGCTGTTTTAGGAACAGCTCTTACTCAAAATCATCTCCCGTTAATTAAACGCTATGATGCTAAAGTGATTTTATGTTTTGATAATGATAATGCAGGCTTACAAGCTGCTTTTAAATCAGCATTTTTACTAAGCACTAACAAAATAGATGGCAAAGTGGTTTTACTTGAAGGAGGAAAAGATCCTGCCGAACTCGTAGCAAATAATCAAAATAAAGCTTTATTTCAATTACTTGAACAAGGGATAGAACTTGGGGAATTTTATATTAAAACTATGCTTGATAAATTTCCTTTAAAAACTATGCTTGATAAACAAAAAGCTTTAGAAAATATACAAAAATATACATTTTTACTTGAGCCTTTAATAGCCAATTCATATAAAAATTTAGTTTCAAAACTTTTAGGAGTTGAAGAAAATTTTATCCATCTTAGTAAAAATTCTAATCAAAATAAAAACTTAATCAATCTTTACAATAATCCACAAAAAATCTATTTAAGCGAATTTGAAATTTTAGATTATTTATTCAAAGAGCAAAAGGCTAGAGAGCTTTTTCACTTAATTAGCGATAAAGCATGTTTTAAACATCAAAATATTTTAGAAAAAATCTTTCAAAATATAGGTTTAGAAGATTCTGATATAAGAGAGCTTTATTTAAAAAATTTTAGAAAATTAGAAAATAAAAATGAATTTTTGCTAGGAATTTGCAAAATAAATCTTGCTTTTTTAAATCAAATTAATATTAAAAAAACGAATCTTGCTTTAAAAAAGCAAATCTTTTCTTTACTTGAAAAAAATAGCGAAAAACTTAAAAAAAATCTTAATCAAAATGAACTTTTTCTCTTTTTAAAAGATTGTTTAATCACCTTAAAACAAGAAAGAAATGAAGAAAATTTGGAATTATTTTTTAAACATCTTTATAAAATATTATCAAAAAATTATTTTACTTTTATAGAATTAAATTTAAAAGAAAATAATCATCCTTTTTAAGCCATTGTATAATTTTTTAAGATAAAATTACGCTTTTATTTATTAAATTTTTAGAAAGGAAACGATGAAAGCATTAGCGCTTTTTAGCGGTGGTCTTGATAGTATGCTTGCTATGAAACTTATCACCTCTCAAGGAATAGAAGTTAAAGCTTTAAATATCAACATAGGTTTTGGAAGCACAAGCGATAAAAGTGAAATTATGGCAAAACGTGCAGCTATGGTAGGAGCTTCATTTGAAATGATAGACGTTAAAAACGAATATCTTCAAAAAGTTCTTTTTAATCCAAAATATGGCTATGGAAAACATTTCAATCCTTGTATTGATTGTCATGCTTTTATGTTTAAAACAGCTCTTTCTATGTTAAAAGATGAAAATGCACATTTTATCATCACAGGTGAAGTTTTAGGACAACGTCCTATGAGTCAAAGATTTGATGCTATGGCAAAAGTAAAAACATTAGCTCAAGATGAAGAAGATCTTATTTTGCGTCCTATGTGTGCCAAAAATTTAGCTCCAACAAAACCAGAAAGAGAAGGTTGGGTTGATAGAGAAAAATTAGAAGGTATTAGTGGCAGAAGTCGTAAAAGACAACTTGAACTTGCTAAAAACTTCAATCTTGAAGATTTTGAAAGCCCTGGTGGAGGATGCTTACTAACTATTGAAAGCTTTTCTAAAAAAATTAAAGATTTTATATCTTTTGATAAAAATATGCAAGTAAATGATGCTCAACTTCTAAAATATGGAAGACATTTAAGGTTGCCTAATAATTCTAAAATGATTATTGGTCGCAATGAACTCGAAAATGAACTCTTAAAAAATTTAAAAACGCCAAAATATGAAGAAATCAAACTTTTTGATCTTGTTGGAGCTTATTCTTTGGTAAATGCAAATATCAATGAAGAAGATTTAAATCTAGCTTTAAAAATTGCTTTAACTTATACAAAATGCAAAGAAAGTAAAAAATATAAACTAGGTTTTAAAGATAAAATTTATGAATGTGAAGCTCTGAAAGACAAAGAACAAATCAAAGAATTTTTTATCTAAATATAATACTTAGTTAAAAACTCTTATTTAATAAAATCTTTTATGTATTCTAATTAAAACATTTACATAAAAGATTAAATTATTTTAAATCTATAAAATAAAGCTTTTTATATCAAATTTTAACTCTTTTTAAAGATTATTATTTAGATTTTGTGAATTTTGCATTCCTTTTTTATCTCTTGAGACTAGATTTTTCTTAAACCACCTAACTACTAGATTAATAACTTCATCTTGATACCAATAAATATCTCCGTGATTTGCTCCCTTTATAAGGATATATTCTGCTTCATTACCCTCTTTCCTTAAAGCCTCGTAAAGTTGCTTGCTTTGTATTGGAGATACCAGTGTATCTGCACTACCGTGCATTATTAAAAAAGGTGGTTTTTTGCCTTTAATATGACCCAAAGGACTAGCAAAAAGTGCTTTTTTGGGGTCTGCTTGGATACTTAATCCTGCAAAATCTCTAAAAGCTACCCCATTTACCAATAAAGCTTCTGTTACAGCCAAAGAGTGATGTACCTCTTGTGCTTCTTTTGAAAATCCTTCACCAATATTTAAAAGATTAGAAATTCCATAAATTGTAACTACAGCTTGAACTTTAGAATCTTTATCTAAATATTCTCCTTGCTCAAAGCTTTTATCATCTGCCATTCCCACCATCTGAGCCAAATATCCTCCTGCTGAATCTCCCAAAACACCAATTTTCATCGGATCAATACCATATTCTTTAGCATGAGCTCTTAAATATCTTATAGCTGATTTTGCATCAACTACAAGGGCTGGAAATTTATCAGGAATTACGCGGTATTCCACAGAAGCTACAACAAATCCTGCTTTTGCTAGAGCCATTCTCATCTGAGAATATTTAAAATAATTAGCAGACATAAAACCACCTCCAGGAAAATAAAGAATAGCAGGTTTTAAAACATTAGTTTGAGGAATTAACAAAGACATATGCAAACCTCTAATACTACCATTTGTTGGCACCTGAGAATAAACAATATTTTCTATTGAATCAATTCTTATATCCTTTAATTTTACCTCTATAACCCTTGCACCCTTTGTATATCCAAATAATCCAACATCTTGACCAAAACAAAAATTTAAAAAAATAAAAAATAATATTAGTTTTTTCATCACTTATCCTTAAATTTTAAAAGATTATATAACTTTTTCTTTAAGCTTTTATCAAACTATAACTAAAAAAATCGTTAAAATCTAAATATTTAAAATAATCAAAGAAGTTTTGAAGTCTTTATAAAAAATAAATTCGATTTAAAATTATAAATAAAAGTTTTAAACTATTTAGAAAAATTTAATTTATTTTAGCTTGTCAAATCTTTACTTTATAAGCATAATTTATCTTGCAATTTAAGATAAACTTAAATTGCAAAAATATTTTTTAAATGATTTGCATATTCGCTTAAATATTTTTCAACTTGAGGATTTTTAACCACATCATAACAAATAAAAGTTGGTAAAGCACTCATTCCTAAAAATTGATTTGCCTTATGCAAATGCAAATAAACACCATCAACTCCAACACCTTCAAAGAAATCATCTTTCTCATTAAAAGCTTCAGCTGGAGCATTCCAAGTAAGAGAAAACATATATTTTTTTCCTTGCAAAAGTCCGCCTTTGCCATAATTTTTAGTTGGATCTGTATGACTGCGTCCATCATTTGCAAACAAACGCGTATATCCAGCAGTAAAAACCTCGTCTATATATTTTTTAACTATCCAAGGCTCACCCATCCACCAACCTGGCATTTGGTAAATTATCACATCAGAATTTAAAATTTTTTGAACTTCATTCTCTGCATCATAGCCACGATCAATATGAGTTTCATTGATATTATAATCTAACTCTTTAAGAGTTTTAATAGCTAGATCGTGCAAAGTAAGATTAAGTTCACCATTAGAACTACCAAATTTTTTTGCACCATTGAGTAAAAGTATAGTATTCATTTTAACTCCTTAAATAAAACTCCAAATAATACCAAAAAAATCATAAAAACCGGAGTAAAACTATCTCATATCAATCACATAACGAAATTTTGCTTTACCTGAAGTAAGATTTTCATAAGCTTTATCAATTTCGTTTGGCTTTATAAGTTCAATCTCTGGATAAATTTGATGCTTTAGTGAAAAGTCAAGCA